>JBBISE010000307.1:0-2457 GCA_037441445.1 Salinivirgaceae bacterium | reverse complement strand
CTTTACAGTTTATAACCGCTGGGGCAAAGTGATGTTTCGAACTACTGATCCTGCTTCAGGCTGGGATGGAACACATAAGGGTCGCCGCGCCGAACCGGGTGTATATGTGTATCATGTGAGTGCGGTGCTGCAGGATGGGCTTGTTGTGAACAAGTATGGCGATGTGATGGTGGTGTGGTGAATTTCAGCGAGTTTTACCCCGTGCCCCCAAGGGGGAACTCGCTGAAATTCTGAGTTATAGCATAGTTTTTTTTATTGATTTTCTGTGTGTCCCCTAAGGTGGTTGAGGGTAAACACACAGAAAATCAAACCTCCACCAAGGCTTGAACGGCACCTAGAAAGGCAAAATCGCTCCCGAAGCAGTGATGGTTGACGGAGAAGTGGTGCAAAAAAGAGGGGATGTGACGGTGGTGTGGTGAATTTCAGGCTTTTTGGTTCTTTTGAGTTTCGCTTGACCCCCTGCCCCCTAAAAGTGGTTGGGTGTTTTCTTAGAACCAAAAAGCATTGGGTTTTATTAAAATTCATATAAAAAAATGGCACAATTAAAAGATACCGTTGAAAGAACAATGTTCTATGGAGCAACTCCAATAATATTTGAAAGAGCAAGATTATTACGTTTGAACCAAACTAAATATGAGATTGTTCTTTGGAATTACTTAAAAAACAAACAATTATTGGGGTTAAAATTCAGGAGACAACATCCAATAAGTAACTTTATTGCAGATTTTTACTGTCACTCAAAAAAACTTGTGATCGAAATTGATGGCAAATCACACTTTAATAAGGAAGCCAAAGAATATGATACAGGCAGAACAGCTGAATTTGAAAAATTTGGAATAACAGAGATTCGTTTTACAAATCAACAAGTTGAACTTGAAACAGAATTTGTGGTTTCGAAAATAAAAGAAATTCTAATCAATCTACCAGGCGACTAATAGTTGATTTTCTGTGTGTCCCCTTAAGGGGGTTGGGGGTAAACACACAGAAAATCAAACCTCCACCAAGGCTTGAACGGCACATAGAAAGGTAAAATCGCTCCCGAAGCAGTGGTGGTTGACGGAGAAGTGGTGCAAAAAAAAGGGGATGTGATGGTGGTGTGGTGAATTTCAGCGAGTTTTACCCCGTGCCCCCAAGGGGGAACTCGCTGAAATTCTGAGTTATAGCATGGTTTTTTTTATTGATTTTCTGTGTGTCCCTTAAGGGTAGTTGAGGGTAAACACACAGAAAATCAAACCTCCACCAAGGCTGGAACGGCACCTAGAAAGGCAAAATCGCTCCCGAAGCAGTGATGGTTGACGGAGAAGTGGTGCAAAAAAGAGGGGATGTGACGGTGGTGTGGTGAATTTCAGATTTTCTTCACAAAAATTTTACTTCCTTCGATTTTGATGACTTCAATCTCCTGATTTTCATCAACAAATTCACCATTGGTAGAGACTTCGTAATATACATTATTTATCAATGCTTTCCCCATTGGAGCCAGTCTGGATATAGATTTGCCATGATCTCCGATCCTTAAAATGTCATCAAGTGTATTCATCTTCCCTTCAACAACATCGCTGAGTGCAACTTTTTTCCACATTCCTGACTTGAAAAAAAGGATCAGTGCAATAACAGAAATGGCAATTGTTGACAGAAGAACAATATTGCCTGCCAAGGTTCCATAGGTAGCATACGACTGGTACACTCCGTAGATTACTATGAGCCCTCCAATAACTCCGGCGACGAAACCTGGCATGACAAAGATCTCAAGCATGACAAGCAGAAGACCAAAAACGATAATAGGAATGATTACTGACCAGCTCATATGAAATAAATTAGTTGTTATTGGATATTTTTACATTTCAGAATCAGGGTTTATAGTATTTTTGGGCTTTTGGCAGAAATTCCTTCATCTCTTTAATGCGGTTTGTATGTGTAGGATGTGTGCTTAAGAACTGTGGGATATGGACTCCTGATGAGTATGCTTCCATTCGTTCCCAGAAACTAATCGCTTCGGCAGGGTCATATCCGGTCAGAGCCATAAATACCATACCTATTTTATCTGCTTCATATTCATGTTTTCTGGAATAGGCCAAGGCTCCCAGGGTTCCTCCAATTCCATATACAGACAGAAAAATATTCCGGGTTTCTTCAGGTTTCTGGTTCATAGCAACTGCCAGAGAAATACCACCCATGTATAATGCAATTTGCTGACTCATGCGCTCATTGCCATGACGGGCAACTGCATGAGCCATTTCATGTCCCATAATGACAGCAATGCCTGCATCATTCATCACCAATGGCATGATTCCTGTATAAAACACAATTTTACCACCGGGCATACACCACGCATTAACAGACGATTCGTTAACCAACTCAAAACTCCACTGAAAATTCTTTTTAATTTTTTTAAATCCGTTGGATACAAGATAATGATCAACCGCCTGACTCATTCTGGATCCCACATTTTTAACCCGG
>JBBISE010000306.1:0-2016 GCA_037441445.1 Salinivirgaceae bacterium | reverse complement strand
ATAATCCCCAAATTTACTATCTTTTTTCATATGTTTTATGTGCATACCCCAGTAAAAGAAATACCATAAACGCGCTGCAATTCGAAAAACATTTCGAGGCAAACATTTTTCGTTAACACCACGAAATCATCAATGGAACTTACCAACCCGGTCGTAGTATTGCTTTTATTGTAAATAAACCGGTAAAACGCGAAATTTTTGCAGCCAATTTTCGCGACAGGGTTGTTCATCACCTGGTAATGAAAAAGTTGAATCCGATATTCGAGCAATTGTTTATAAATGACAGTTATGCCTGTCGGAAAAACCGAGGCACACACTATGGAATAAAACGAATTGACCAACTTGTGAAGGAGTGTTCAAATGGTTATACAACAGACTGTTATATTCTGAAATTGGACATTCAGGGTTTCTTTATGCACATTGACAGAAATATACTTTTCCAACACTTACAAACGTTTGTTGACGCAAAATATCAATTGCCCGACAAATCAATTATTACAGAGCTTTGTAAAAAAATAATATTCAACATGTCTGCACAAAATTGCATTATAAAAGGAACTACAACCGATTGGCAAGGTTTACCACACAGTAAAAGTTTATTTTACAGCCCGTCCAATTGCGGCTTACCCATTGGCAACCTAACCAGTCAGGTTTTTGCTAACTTTTATATGCACCCGTTCGACAATTTTGTAAAAAATGAGTTGAAAATCATATACTACGGTCGTTATGTCGATGATTTTGTGATAGTGCATGAAAGTAAGTTTTTTTTTTTACAAGAGGTAGTTCCAAAATTATCAGACTTTTTGTGTACAGATTTAAAATTAACCTTACATCCGCAAAAGATTTATTTACAGCATTATCGCAAGGGTGTAAGATATTTGGGTGCAATAGTTTTACCGCACCGTACCTATATTGCCAATCGAACGAAAGGAAATTTTCACACTGCTATTACAAAGCAGAATATCATTGCCCGGCATCACAAGCCATCCAAAGAAGAGCAAGAGGCTTTTCTAAGTTGCATGAATTCGTATTTGGGCATAATGGCGCATTACAAGACATATAAACTACGCAAATATATGGTATCTAATAATTTGTCGTGCTGGTGGAGTAATTTGTTTTATTGTTCCGGTTTTAGAAAATTTGTAAAGCGTACAAAGTCGGTCAAAAACCCCAAAACTCAGTGTTTAGGTACCTTTGCTCACATACACTGAACTTGGCCGGCTGGCAAGGTCGAACGCCGGGCGGTTTTTTTAGGTACAACCTTTGGAAATTGCAACTGCCGTTGCTACCTTCAAAAAACTTTGCCAAAGTTCCAAACTTTGGCAAAGTTGGAACGGGTCTTTCAAAACTGTAGTTTCCCGATGGTTTCGCTCGAAGATACGCCCTCGGTTTTTCCCCACAGCCGTTGTATTTACCATCGGTGTCGTTCTACGTGGCAAAATAAACCGGTTTCGTCTTTCTTCACCAATCCCAGCGTGATTGCATGCCTGTAGCAATGAAAAAATCCCCCCCCATGAATGTACGACCCCGGATGGGGTCGAATGTCTTCATTATCATTTGTTTGCTATATATATATTCGACCTCTCCGAGGTCAAAAACACTTTTTTGCCATTGGAAACCAGAAGCAAAAATCAAAAAAATAGCACAACTGAAAACGTTTTGGATAAAATATAAAGGGTTCTTATAGCGTCGGTGTTGATCGAAACAACGCCGATGGTTTTTCCGTCGATTGCCTTGGAGACGTACGGTTTATGCCATGTAAAGAAAACTCTCTTAATTGGTTCAATATCTTTATTTGGTAATATCTTCCGCCTTCTCGAAAACTATTTGTCCATTTTTGTAGTAAACCAATTGACCATTGGTTTTTCGTTTTGCCAATAATAATTTTTCAAACGAAAGTTCAATTCCTTTGAGGATTTTCTCGCGCAGTTCTATTACTTTTTTTTATTTTTCATATGTTTATGCGAATTAAGGGTTGAAATACATAATAAATAAGAAAATAAAACATTATGCAAT
>JBBISE010000305.1:0-2038 GCA_037441445.1 Salinivirgaceae bacterium | reverse complement strand
ATAGATTACTATGTTGCATTCGCGATGACAAACCGGGAGCTTTTTAGACAGCCCCGTTTTTCAGAAAAGAAGTCGATTGAATGAATTAAAGCTAAAAAAAATCTGCATTATTGAAAATCTTTCAAATAGCCCATCAATTTTTTGCGGGCAATAAAAATACGGCTTTTCACCGAGCCAATGGGTATATCCATTTCATCGGCTATTTCTTTGTATTTATATCCTTCGGTGTGCATTACAAAAGGAATCCGGTAATCGTCTTCTAACAAAGCTATGGCCTTTTTGATTTCTTTTACGCTAAAATTGCTGTCTGGGCTCATGAATCCTGAGTCTTGCGGTTTTGATATAAAGAACAGGTCTTTTGTCTGGTCAATAATAACCCTGGTGCGGGTATTGCGCCGATAGTTGTTAATGAACGTGTTCTTCAGGATAGTAAAAGCCCATGACTTCAGGTTGGTTTTATCTTCGAACTTATCTTGATTGCTGAGGGCCTTATACAAGGTTTCCTGAACAAGGTCGCGGGCTTCTTCGCGGTTTGTGGTCAGTTTATAGGCGAACCGGCTAAGGTTGTCTTGCAGTTCGGTAATTTGAGTTGAAAATTCCATCGTAGTCATAACCGTAATTTTTATCTGTTTTTGTTTAACAAATATACGCATGAATTAAACAAAACCAAATAAAAATATGTTAATGAAATGTTAAATATTCATGAAAAAGCAATAAATATATTGTAAACAAGCAATTTAAGATTTTGTAAAATCGTAAAAAAAGATACAAAAATCCATATACAAAATTACGTTTGATTAAAACTAATGTTCACCTTTCGGCCTTTTTTTACGCAAAATCTTGTTGGAATAATTCTTATCTTGCAAAAAGGTTCAGCTATTTAAAAAGACTCCTGCAAAGAGAGGCAAACAACTAAATTATGTGGGGAAAAGTCAATTTGTTATTGCCCGACGGCCAGGAAGTTCCGGCATTAACGCCGACGATTATATCAGCAAGCCGTGCTTCCGACATCCCTGCCTTCCATTCCAGATGGTTAGTCCAAAGGATAAACGAAGGGTATGTCCCTTGGCGAAACCCTTTTAATGGAAAGGTGGACATTGTCTCCTTTTCAAAAACCCGCTTGGTGGTTTTCTGGTCTAAAAATCCCGCGCCGTTAATGCCTTATCTCGACTTTTTTGATACCACCATTAAAAACTACTATTTTCAGTTTACACTAAACGACTACGAAAACGAAAAGTTCGAACCCCATGTGCCTCCTCTGGAAGAACGGATAGAGACATTTATGCGCTTATCCCTTAAAATTGGCAAGGAGAAGGTTATTTGGCGTTTCGATCCGCTGATAATGACCAACAAACTGGGGGTTCCCGAGTTACTCAGAAAAGTGGAGAATATTGGTAATCAAGTAAAGGGATTTACCGAAAAGCTGGTCTTTAGTTTTGCCGATATTGGTCAGTACAAACGTGTTTCGGGGAATTTCAGGCGGAATAACATACCGTGGCGTGATTTTCAACCCCATGACCAAATGGAGTTTGCCCGGGGACTGCAACAGTTAAACAAGTCGTGGAACCTTGAAATGGCAACTTGTGCCGAGGACATTGAGCTCAGTCAATTCGCGATTCACCCAAACAAATGCATTGACGATAATTTGATAGTGCGGTTGTTTTCCCATGACACCCCGTTGATGATCTTTCTGGGAAAAACCATTTCACCCAGTTTCCCTGCAGATTCTATTTACCGCGGGAGCCTGAAAGACAAAGGTCAACGAAGGTTTTGTGGCTGCATTAAAAGCAAGGATATAGGGCAATACAATACCTGTGCTCATGGGTGTATTTATTGTTATGCTAATAGAAATAAGACTGTTGTGAAAGGTAATTAGAGGCATAAACACCATTCTAGAAGTATTATCAGACCAATGCATATCCGACAATTGTGTCAAGGGTTGGTCGTAGATTTTTCCCCACTCCTGTTTTGTGCGTTGGGTTACCAAAAATTCATATTTCCATAGCCAATAATTTTGACTGTAATTCTGTCGGCTGAA
>JBBISE010000304.1:0-2040 GCA_037441445.1 Salinivirgaceae bacterium | reverse complement strand
TTGCATAATGTTTTATTTTCTTATTTATTATGTATTTCAACCCTTAATTCGCATTCTGAATTTATTTTTAAATTTGGAATTACCCGAAACTTACCCTGAAAGCAAGATAGCTGGCTTTTTGTTTGCCCACAACCAAATTAACCGCCATGGAAAAGAAAACAACCATACTCTACATTGACGACGATCAGGAAAACCTGACCGGTTTTGCTGTGAGCTTTTCACGGAGTTTTAACATCTATACAGCCACAGATAACATCGAAGGCTACAATATTTTGAAAAAGGGGCACGTAAATTTGGTTTTGGTTGACTACAAAATGCCCCGCGAAGACGGAATTTGTTTTGTGGACAGGATTCGTCATGAATTTCCCGATAATATTTTTATGATTGTTTCTGCCTACGCCGACCTGGAAATTGTTATTCAGGCTTTAAACATGAACTGTTTTTTTGGTTTTGTTCAAAAGCCCTGGGATTTCAACGAACTTAGAGTTACCTTGCAAAATGCATCGCAACTTTATTGGACAAAATTGCAGAACAAAACCCTTACAGCATCCATCGAAGAAAAGAACCGTGCGTTGCAAGAATCGCTGAAGCGAGAGCAGGAAGCCAACAAGGTAAAAACCATTTTCTTGCAAAATATATCGCATGAAATTCGCACTCCTTTAAATGCCATCATTGGCTTTTCAAACATGCTGCAAATTAACGATGATCCCGAAAAAGTCAAGTATTACGCAAACTTCATTAACCAGGGTGGGAGCGATTTACTGAAAACCCTGCAGAGCATTTTGGACGTATCCCTGATTTTCTCGAACCAACTTCAACGTAATGTTTGCGACGATACGGTTCAAAACCTGATTGAAAAAGCAGTTGCGCTATCGCCCCAGCCAAAAGCCGGGATACAATTGTCTATCGCATCGGAAATAAATTGCAGAATTGTTAACGACATTTCAAAAATAACGCAGGTCTTACAAATCCTGATTGGTAATGCACTGAAATTTACTTTGTCGGGGAAGGTTACCATAATGGCAACAGAACATACTGAAAATGACGAGGTAACCTTTTCGGTTAGAGACACCGGAATCGGAATCGATCCGGATAAATTCGAGCAGATTTTCCTTCCATTCCGGCAATCGGAGGAGTCGCTTTCCAGAAGTTACGGCGGAATTGGTTCGGGGTTGTTTATTGCCAAAACCTATGTCGAATTTTTGGGAGGAAAAATTTGGGTCGAGTCCGAATTGAACAAGGGAAGCACCTTCTTTTTCACCGTACACAGGAACCTTAAGCCAATGATTTCTGAAAAAAATTGAACACTGAAAGCCCCTCACTATTCCCTGAAACTTAGCACAGGCTATCATTCTACGCATGTAGGAAAGAGTGGATTGGTGGGTTTGAGTAACAAAAACAACCAACCCAACCTAAACCCCCAATACCTAACCTCCTAACGCCTAATCCCTAATCCCCTAACTATCCCCCGCCGCACACGACATAATGCAGTTGATAATCTGGCTCAGTTTTTTATGTTTTAGTTCGTAATAAATTTGTTTGCCTTGCCGGCGTCCTGACAAAATACCCTTGTCTTTTAAAACGCCAAGATGGTGTGACGTTGCCGATTGGGTAATGCCCAAGTGTTCTTGTATTTCGCCCACCGTCAGTTTTTCGTTTTGTTGCAAAATGTTCAATATCTCAATCCGTTGTGGATGCGCCAGTGCCCGCAGCATGTTCGACGACTGTTCCAGCAGCTCAACGCTTAAACTATTCAGGTTTGTCATAGTTCCATGTTTTTACAGCTGCAAAGATACATAAGGATAGTTGAAATATGTAGATGTTTGATTATTTGAATAGTGGTTTAGCCCCCTATTATTCGGACTATTTTTTAGAAGATATTGCAAACATAAAAAACATTTCTCAATTTTGCAACGGCAAGGAACAACCGATGGTGAATTTTATACCGATGGTTGTAGAAATGTTTCGGCGCCGTACATTTCGTTTTTTTTCGTTTAATGGGGCTGTCTAAAAAGGCAGCCTCTTTTTTTTAGTGTATTG
>JBBISE010000303.1:0-2075 GCA_037441445.1 Salinivirgaceae bacterium | reverse complement strand
GAATATCAATATTAACCGAAAATATAAACATATGAAACGAACATGCCAACCAAATCTTGACACACAAGTGCATGGTTATTAAGCATGTGAGTTCCATATGACCTTAAACTGAAAAATTTTGAACATATGAAAATTTCCAAACTAAATTGATGGTTCCCTGACCGGAGACTAAAACTATATCCGTATCTTTAAGCCTGTTTTGGCCACGATATGGAAGCAACAAACCATCAGCAACAAGCGCTTGGTTTGCCTGCGGTACCGTCATTGGTATCGAAGGCAATTAAGCGCTCCATTTTTTTTGCAGCCTGGGGATATGTTCTGTATCGTTTTGTATTTGATGACGCATTGTCGTTCGAACAGCTTGGCAACACAGATATTACCCCACTTTTTGGCCTGCAACTTTTTGTTGTCATTTTTCTGATGTTTGTGAACTGGGGTATTGAAAGCCTGAAGTGGAAAATGGTTGTTTCGAAATTCGCCGCTCTTTCCCTTGCCAAAGCGTTTCAGGGTGTATTGTTTGGCCTGTCAGTTGCCATTTTCACGCCAAACCGCTCGGGGGAATATTTTGGGCGTATATGGGTTATTCCCCACCATGCTCGCGTCAAATCGGTCGTGGCCACAATCTTTGCCAACAGCATACAACTGTCGGTTACGTTAATTTTTGGAACCATTGCCCTTGTCTTTTGGCAGCAAAACTACGCCTTGCCATTCAATTTCAATCCACAAAAAATGCAAGGGTATATATTGGCAATACTGGCTATTGCTGTCCTCACCATTGTCGCATGGCTGTTTGTCAAGGAACGGATAGGAAAGTACAAAACATACATTCGGGAAATTTTTCATGAGATTAAACAGACCTGGAACCTAAGCCTTATTTTTCAACTATGGGCGCTAAGTTTATTGCGTTATTTGATTTTTATGATTCAATTTTGGATTTTATTAGGGATTTGTCTGGCGCCCGTATCCCTTTGGGAAACATACGTTGGGATTGGAATTATGTACCTGGTAATGGCTCTGATTCCAGTCCTGACATTGGCCGAGCCAGCCGTCAGAAGCACTCTCTGCGTTGTTTTTCTGGGTGTGTACAGCGGCAATGAAGCCGGCCTCATTTGTGCATCCATAATCATTTGGGTCATAAACCTAGCTGTTCCTGCCTTGGTGGGAGCTTTATTGTTAAACTCGTTTAAAACAAAGGAATATGATTGATTTACTGTTAATTACACTTGGTGCACTCCTTCTTCTGTTAGGCCTTTTAGGATGTATCCTGCCCGTTATTCCAGGCCCGCCGATTTCTTTTCTGGCGTTGCTTGTTCTGGAATTAACCGGCTTAGTTGACTTTGACAACCAATTTCTTTGGACGCTTTTCCTGATTATGGCCATTGTTACAGTCATTGATTACGTTTTTCCCATATGGTTTGTCCGCAAAGCAGGTGGCTCACGCAAGGCATTGGTTGGGTCGGTTATAGGGCTGGTTATCGGGCTATTTGCATTTCCTCCGCTGGGTATCATCATTGGCCCTTTTGTTGGTGCTTTTGTGGGCGAGCTGATGCAAACCAACGACACCACAAAAGCGCTGAAGGGCGGGTTAGCGGCCTTTATGGGATTTGTTTTCGGTACGTTACTGAAACTCATTTTCTCGGGATACGCCATTTGGCTTTACTTCCACGAGATTTGGGGTTCGCTTTAAACAAAATTGGTTGTCCAGAGCCCCTCAAAAAAAATAACCTGCTTACATACTTCCTTTCTTTATTCGTTTTGAATCATTTATGCTAACCGGAGCCTGCCGAAAAAAACAAAACAAATTCCGCTTTTTATTGCCACGTATTGTTACTGGCAACGAAACCCAGGATTACCAGTAATATGAATACCCGATGCGCAGAAGTCGGACAAAACTGTGGGCCAGGTGTTGGCGTTTATTGGCGGCAGCACTCGCCCACCGTCAAACCCAACCTATTGCCGTTCTTTTTCCTAAGCAGCGATTGTTGTGTAAAAAAAATCACTATTGTCCGATAAAAACTTTTAGAAGGGGCTGTCTAAAAAGGCAGCCTCTTTTTTTTAGTGTATTGCATTTGAAT
>JBBISE010000302.1:0-2082 GCA_037441445.1 Salinivirgaceae bacterium | reverse complement strand
AAATTTAAATCAAAGCAAGATTGTTTTAACCAACAACCTTATGAAACTTGACACTGCTCAAGTTGCTTAGAAAATTGGCTTTGAAAAACTGGAATACCGCTTTTTATAGCTGAAAGAATTTCAGGATTAGCAAAATCAAACATTTCGGAAAACTTCTTTTCAAGCATTCCTTTATCCGAAAAGGCCGCAATTACTCCATTGTTGGAAATCAAAATCCCAAAACCGTTGTCATACATTTTAATCGAGGCCACAACTTCTGACAGTTCAGATAGATCAATATCAACAGCAGTCACTCCGAGTGCCTGACCGTTCTCAATTACCGGAACAACAATGCTTGTTTCAAAAAATTGTTGTCCTCCTTCGCCTGTATAGGAATAATAGTAGGGCTCAAGAATAGCCTCTTTTTTGGATTGAAAGGCAATGGTATAAAAATCCTCGGTATATTGTTCAACCGATGTTCCTGTTTCAATTTTAATCTCTTGCCCATCACGGTAGCATGTATAGTTGAAGCGTCCTTCCTCGTCGTATTCTTCGTGTTTAACATAAGCACTGTCATTGCGATCAAGCGCGTTGGGTTCCCACATGCTCCACACGGCAAGATAGGACTTGTTCCCGGAAAATGTACCATGCATTAAGCTTTTGTAGAAATCCCGGTTAATGTTCCCGGCATTTTTCAACGCCAAGAAGTTGTTGGACAACGACCGGGCCGTTTCTATCGGTTTTTCAAGATAAAGAGCAATGGTTGTGGCGGTTTCTCTTGACTTGCTCCTGGTAATTTCGTTAGCGGTCTTAATTGCGTTTTTGCGATTTATCAAAGCAATGGTCAGGATGGTTGCGGCGAAAATTATCGCACCAATACCTAAAATGCTAAACAACATTTGGGTTTTCAGGCTTCTGAATTTCATAGTTATTCGATTTTTTGGTCAGGTAGGTCGTCTGGTTTATTCCATAAATATACAAAACATTTGCACTTATACAACATCTTAGCGTAAATAAATGTTGTCTTGTTTGACAAATACCTTGGTTTATACAAATTGATCTAAAGGCAGCGGTTGTTGCTGAAAAAGTGTAGAACTGAAATATCAATGTCGTTTAGTTAATAAAAAATGCTTCGACTCCGCTCAGCATGACCACCGTCACCCTGAGCGGAGTCAAAGGGCGGAATGTGGAATTCTATCACAGGTATCCCTTTAACTAAACGACATTGACTGAAATATAATAACTATGCAACAAGGCTGACGAAATGCCGTTACCAAACAATAAGCAGAACTTTCAATAGTTAACCTGAAATTAGTAGCCTATGTTTAAATTGATTATACCTTGTCTGTGTTTTATTTTGCAGGTTTTCGCTGCACTTGGACAAGATATAGCCCGGAAATACCCATCGTGGGTCTATGTGCCTGAGGAAAAGCGTGGAATGACTAGCGCCATAGCCTATGCATACGGCAATACACAGGCCGAGGCAATTATGAACGTAAGAAAAAAAGTTGTCAAACAACTTAATCTTCATTTATCTAACACCATAGTATCGCTGACTGAACCACTGAATCAATATCAGGGAAACGATAGCTGTCTTGTGGGGTTTCGCCATCAACTTTTGGCGTCATTATCAGACGAATCAATAAAAACAGAAAAACGTGAAATGTTTGTTGATGAGGAAGAAGGGCATTTTAAAGCCATTTTGCTCATCGATACTCCAATTTCGGGCTTTGTTCACTGCATTTTGAAAGAAATGGAAAATGCCAAGCTTTCTGCGGAGAATAAAAAACTGATTAAAAAGAGAATTAAAAATATCCGCGAGTATCTAAAAACTGCCAGTCAAAGTACGCCTGCTTTACACTAACGTTCTTAAATTCCCTGAACCGTTTATTGTCAAAAGAATTCAGCATGTTGATAGCTCATTTCACATGTACGATCTATTTAACCCTCAGTTTGCACATTGAACATTACTCTCAAATATTTCCTGTAGCATTCATACTGGTGTTGTAAACGAAAAGAACAGAACAGGCATCATTCCTGTTCATGGTATAAAAAAAGGGGCTGTCTAAAAAGACTAGACAGTCCTTTTTTTTTGTTAAAAAA
>JBBISE010000301.1:0-2103 GCA_037441445.1 Salinivirgaceae bacterium | reverse complement strand
ATTCAAATGCAATACACTAAAAAAAAGAGGCTGCCTTTTTAGACATCCTCTTTTTCGAGGTGGTGCCACTCGGGATCGAACCAAGGACACCAGGATTTTCAGTCCTGTGCTCTACCTACTGAGCTATGGCACCCCTTGCTGTTTTAGCGTTGCAAAGATAGATAAATTTTTATTACATCCAAACGTTAGATAGAAAAAATCACGTTTTTTTTCGCAGAGTGTTTTTGCCCTTTTTTTGCACATGATAAAGCAAAATGCGATATATTTGTCATCCTTTTAATCATTTAATACGATTCGTGATGCAAAAAATTACCATAAGTGGTATTCAACAAATTGGTGTTGGTGTTCCAAACATAACCGAAGCCTGGAACTGGTATATAGAACATTTTGGGATGGACATACGCGTTTTCGAAGAAAAAGCCGTTGCCGAACTTATGCTTCCCCACACCGACGGGCAACCCCGCGAACGTCACGCCGCGCTGGCAATAAATATGTTTGGCGGTGGCGGTTTCGAAATTTGGCAACATACAGGCAAGAAGCCGGCAATGCCCCTGTTCGATATCCAGTTAGGCGATTTGGGAATTTGTGTTGCCAAACTAAAATGCCGTTCCATTGAAAAGGCCTTTGAATATCAGCAGAAAGTAAAAACAACTATTCTGGGCGGGATTTCGCGAATGCCCAGTGGACAGAAGCATTTTTTTGTCCGTGATTTATACAACAACATCTTTGAATTCGTGGAAGAACCCGAATATTTCAGCAATGTTAAACGTGTACCTTCGGGTGGAGCCTACGGAGCCATTATTGGTGTCCGTGACATTGACGAAAGTTTACCCGTTTACCGCGAAATCCTTGGCTATGATATGATTCTGACCAACGAAACCGCCAGGTTCGACGATTTTAAAGCCCTTCCGGGTGGAGAAGGAAGATTTCGCAGGGTATTGCTCAGGCACTCTGAAAGCAGGAAAGGTGCTTTTGCCCCCGTGTTGGGTGCAACGCAAATTGAATTGGTTCAGGCTTTAGACCGATCGCCCCGCAATATTTTCGAAGGACGCATGTGGGGCGATCCTGGGTTTATTCACCTTTGTTTTGACATTCAGGGAATGTCGCAAATGAGACAGTTGTGCAACGACAAGGGCTTTCCGTTCACCGTTGACAGCAGTTCCAGTTTTGACATGGGCGATGCAGCCGGTCATTTTAGCTATATTGAGGCTCCCGAGGGCACGCTTATCGAGTTTGTTGAAACGCACAAAGTTCCCATACTCAAGAAATTGGGATGGTTCATTGATCTCAGGAAACGCAACCCCGAGAAACCGTTGCCACAATTGGTACTGAAGGCTTTATCGTTAAACAGGGTTAAGAAGGTGTAGCAAACCGCAATTGATAATATCAAAACTCCGTTCCAATAAATCAGGAACGGATTTTTTTTATTTTTTCCATCCTGTATTATCTTGAATAAGGGTTAATGTCCTTGCAAATCATTTTAACTTTTCTAAATTTGCATTTGCAACAATTCTTTCCGAGCATTTGAAATGTAATGCAACAACTAACAAATACTAACTTTAAAACTCTATTAACATGGCAAAAAGGACAATTGTAACCATGCCCGGCGATGGCATTGGACGGGTAGTTTTGGACGAAGCTATTCGTGTATTAGAGGCCGCAGGTTTCGAGGCCGACTATGTTGAAGGCGATGTAGGCTGGGAATTCTGGTGCAAAGAGGGCGATCCGCTTCCACAGCGCACCATTAATTTGATATCAAAACATAAAATTGCTCTTTTTGGCGCAATTATACCATAATGAATTATATATTAGTCCAATATTTATCTAAAAAAAATATACTCATAAGCCACAATAGACTTAATCTCTTTTCTAGTGATCCTGGCAGCAATTCCACAGACGTACTCTTGAAGCATTTCTAAAGAGTAGAACATTCTGTTTGTGAAATCTCTTTTGAATTTCGCCCATACTTTTTCGGCAGGATTTAGTTCCGGCGAGAAAGGTGGCAGGAATATTAGTGCGATATGCTCTGGTATTTTCAATTCTTTAGCTTTGAGACCGTTGCAAAAGCATCTCGAGTAACTATTTTTCTCGTTCTAAAGATTA
>JBBISE010000300.1:0-2131 GCA_037441445.1 Salinivirgaceae bacterium | reverse complement strand
ACACGTAAATTTGTGGGAAAGGTTACCCGACTGTTAGGGAGGGTTTAGTTCAACAAGTCGTTCATCCCCGCGTCAACAATGGCAAAAGCCTGACTGGCTGATTCTTTTACATACAAAACGCGTGTCAGCAACTGCCCGCACTGCCCAACAACCGCACGTCCCAATTCGAAATGTACCCTTTGGTTTTGTTTTAGCTTTAGCGTTTCAGCGAAAACCCGGAAGTATTGTCTGAAATTTGGAATTAGGTTCAGTTGCGGATTCTCGTAATCGATGCCCAATCCTCCACCAACATTGAGATACGAGAATGCATGATTGCCAAAACAGGTGTGTTGTATATGGTTAATTCGTTCAGCCAACTGCCTGAAAATCACAAGGTTGGTGATTTGCGAGCCAATGTGAAAATGCAACCCGGTAATAGAAACGTTTTCCATTGTAAGGGCAAGTTCCATAGCTTTTATGGCGTCGGACACGGGCATTCCAAACTTGTTCTCCTTCGACCCGGTGGTAATGTGAGCGTGGGTTTTGGCATCAACATCCGGGTTTATTCGTAAGGCAACCAGGGCCTTTTTGCCGCAAGCCTTTGCCAATTGATTAATCACCTCCAGCTCTTGGATCGATTCGCAATGAAAACACGAAATCTCTTTTTCCAAAGCGTACCGAATCTCGTTGTCCGTTTTTCCTACCCCGGCAAAGACAATACCCTTTGGAGAAAAGCCACATTCAATGGCGCGCCGGATTTCGTTCCCACTAACACAATCGGCGCCCAGTCCAAATTCAGCTATTTCGTTCAATATTCGGTGGTTGGCATTGGCTTTAATGGCGTAATGTATCGTAAAGTTGTAGCTGGATGACGTTGTCACTATTTCTTGGAGCGTCTGTCTGAGAAGCCCTAAATTGTAGTAATATGTCGGGGTTGGTAAATCCCCGTATCCTTCACTGTTAATGCGTGTTAACATATGCCAGCCTTTGTTTGAAGTGAACTTTCCTTAAAAATCTCATTTAAGGCATGGAGAGCTACAATTTTGTATTCGGTCGATACCAAAACGGAAATATTGTGCAGACTGCCTCCGTACGAAATCATACGGATGGGAACGTTTTTTAACGCCCTGAAAACTTTGTTTGCGTACCCGGTATTTTCGGCCACCATGTCGCCAACAATGCAAATAATTGTTTGATTGTAATCAACGTTGACGCTGGAAAATTCTTGCAATTTCCCTATTATTTCAGTCAGTTTTGCGGTATTATCAATAGTTAACGAAATGGCTACCTCTGAGGTAGTAATCATATCAACAGCTGTGCGGTAATGACTAAAAATTTCGAAGACCCGCGACATAAAGCCATGCGCCTGCAGCATTCTTGACGAACGGATTTTAATGGCCGTAATACCGTCTTTGGCGGCAATTGCTTTTATTCCCGAGGGTTGGTAGTCTAAAGAAATGACTGTTCCGTAATCGCCAGGGTTTAGCGTGTTTTTTAGTACCACAGGAATACTTTTTACCCGACAGGGATGAATCGTTGAGGGAGGTAAAATTTTCGCCCCAAAATAAGCCAATTCGGCGGCCTCGTCGAACGAAAGTTCCCTGACTGGCAGCGTATTTTGGACAAATCGTGGATCGTTATTGCGAATCCCATCGATATCGGTCCAGATTTCCACAACCGAAGCATCTAAAACATAGCCAGGATGGCTGCCGAATAATCGGAACCACCCCTGCCCAGGTTCGAAATTTGCCCTTCAGCATCACGACATAAAAATCCCTGAGTAACAACAATATGCTTGTCGGTCAGGTTTTTCTTCATTGCATGCAAACGGGTTGATATGGCCATAAAATCGGGTTCGCCACGATTGTCGGTTATCATATAATCCAAAGCATCGACCAGCGTTGATGGGCGGCCAATTTCGTTCAGATAAAGGCAGAACAGGTTCGTGGAGAGAATTTCGCCCTGGGCAACAATTTCGTTGTACAGATTCGGATAAACATTGGTCATTAAAATTGAGGCAATTTTTGAAAACGTATTGTTGATAAATGTTACCCCTTCAGAACGTTTTACTTGTCCCGAGAAAAGTTCAGAGGCTGTTTTCATATGTTTATAATTTTTCGGTCTAAGGTCATATGGAACTTCATGCCGACTT
>JBBISE010000299.1:0-2207 GCA_037441445.1 Salinivirgaceae bacterium | reverse complement strand
GTCGGCATGAAGTTCCATATGGCCGTAAACCGAAAAATTATAAACATATGAAAGATTTAATGGTGTGATTTATTGATAGTTTCTAAAAGAGTTAATCCTTTTTCGAGTTGCACGCGCTGGTCTTTGGTCAACGCAGAAATGCTTATGGGGGGATATTTTGCCACCTCGCCACGCACTGTCACAAAAATAGTCAATCGTGGAACAAGGCCAAACATAACGGTATCAATTTTATAGGTTTTGAATTGCTCAGGCTTTATTTTGTAGGTTTTGTATTCGCCGTTCAGGGGGCCAAGTCCGTGAAATCGAAAAAGCATTTTCTGTGGACTTATTTCGCAATAAAAATAATGATATTGCTTCAGGCTAATGGCAATAAAAACTAAGACCACAACAGCAGCCATTGCGCCAACGATCCAGTAACCATCTTTGATTTCAAGATAAATGATGGCAAGGGAGGCCAGAGCAAATACGGTTGGAATTGAAAAGAAAATGGTTTTGACCCGTCGGGCTTCTTTAATATTTTCAAGAATCATGATGCGTTACTTCTTCGTTTGACCTCTTGCAAAAGTAATGATAATTCCCGACCTGTTTGACCCTTGATGGAAGTATTTTCCTCTGCCCGCCGAATTAAATAGGGGGCAACACTACGCACTGGCCCGTAAGGAATGTATTTAACCACGTTGTATCCCTGGTGTGCCAAATTGAACGAAATATGGTCGCTCATGCCGTATAATTGCGAGAACCAAACACGGGAATCATTTTTCTCAATTTTCTGCGCTTCCATCAGGTTACACAAAAGCTGAACGCTTTGCTCGTTGTGGGTTCCGTCGAAAATTTCGCACACATCCAGGTTTCCCATGGCTAACTCAAGTCCTTGGTTGAAACACTTATCGGTGGCCTCTTTATCAGCGTGAATGGGCGAGGGATAATTACCTTTTTTTGCACGTATCCGTTCTTTTTCCATGTATGCGCCACGGACAAATTTTACGCCCACAAAGAATTTTTCTTTACGGGCTAATTCCAGGGTTTCTTTCAGATTTTCCAACCTGTCAGTCCGGTACATTTGCCATGTGTTCCAAACAATGGCGCGCTTTAGGTTGTATTTTCTCATCATTTCGGTTACCACATCATCAATGGATTGCTGGAACCAAACATCCTCGGCATCAATTAAAACCGGAACACCCTTTTCGTGGGCAAGTTGACACAGCAAATCGACCCGTTTTCGGAAATTTTCAAATGCCGATTTTTCCTCTGGTGTTAACTCGAGTCGGTCGAAGCCCCGCTTTTTCAATATAGCCGGAAAAACAAGGGCTGTGGGTTTAAAAACCGCAAAAATAATGTTTGGATTGTCAGCAGCCACAACAATGGTTCGCGCAATTTCCTGATGAACCGCATCAAATTCCTTTTCGGAATCGGCTCCCTCGACAGAATAATCAAGGATTGATTTCACATTTAAAATCGCCATTTTTTCCACCGTAGGCAGGCACTCTTCAATGGTTTCTCCACCTGCGAAATGACGATATAGCGTGGGTTTCATAATCCAACCTATCGGGAATTTTATGAATAGGGCAATTTTGAGAAAAATTTTGCCTGTTTTTACCAGAAAAGGGTTTTGAATGACGGCAAAAAGGCGGCGAGCCCAGGCCAAATCGCGGTTGCTTTTGGAGGCAAAGGCAATGGATGTGTCTGAAAAGTTGATGTATGACATGGCGTGTATTTCAAAAATTACTGTTCAAAATTATTTACCCCACATAATAAACACTGACAGGTGAAAATGTTCAAATAGAGAATAATTTTTCTTATAACAATTTTTCGTAGTTTTGCATAAATTAATTAAGTCAATGATTATGGGGCATGCAACCTTTCGCTCTTTCAAGATTCTTCGTTTCGTGCCTTCGCTCAGGATGACAAAGTGCATTGAGACACAAATGAAGAAAGAATGGCGACTCCGCCGCCATTCTCTCCTCTCCCTCTTCCCAAGTCCGAGACTGTCATCCTGAGTGCAGCGAATGGTCTCGTCAGAAAATAGAAAACTTAAATAGCATATATTCAGCAAAATACAAACACATGAAACGCCCATGCCGACAACCGATTTTTCGACACACAAGAGCATGATTAAAGTCGGCATGAAGTTCCATATGGCCGTAAACCGAAAAATTATAAACATATGAAACGAACATGCCAACCAAATCTTGACACACAAGTGCATG
>JBBISE010000298.1:0-2269 GCA_037441445.1 Salinivirgaceae bacterium | reverse complement strand
TATTCAAATGCAATACACTAAAAAAAAGAGGCTGCCTTTTTAGACAGCCCCATTAAACGAAAAAACGAAATGTACGGCGCCGAAACATTTCTACAACCATCGGTATAAAATTCACCATCGGTTGTTCCTTGCCGTTGCAAAATTGAGAAATGTTTTTTATGTTTGCAATATCTTCTAAAAATTAGTCCGAATAATAGGGGGCTAAACCAGGTCTGTATAATATTATTGATTATAAGGATTTTCGTTATGTTGAGATTCACCTAACAAACAAGCGTTACAATGAACATGATATATTTATTGTCAAATGTGAGAAAAACGGACTAGTGCCAATAGATCACTATTTTATGAATTACCATGTTGATTATTTCAAGAACTAAGGCATTATCCTTTACCGCCACCACCGTAAAGCAAATCAACGCCTATTACCCCTTTGGCAAGCGCATTGACAACCTGTCGTTTAACTCCGGCACCAACCAGTTGAAGTACAACGGAAAAGAACGGCAAACCCAGAGCCTTGGTGGCCGCGCCCTCGACTAGTACGACTACGGGGCAAGAATGTATGACCCTACGTTGGGGAGGTGGCATTCGGTGGTTATGGAAGTCATAAGATATTATTTCTCAACAAAGATAAAAAACAGTAAAGCCTACTGGAAAAGTCTAAAGAAATACAGTTTTTTGCTTTTTGAGACAATTGGTGATTACGGATTTCAACGTCAACCCAGTACACGAACGTCCGATGCGTGATGGCTCCCGACAAATGAATGCTAATGAAAATATTTATATTAATTCTTTCATTACGATACAGGAATTTGTATATTTGCATTCATTGACGAAAAGGAAAGAACATGGAACGGTTTTTTGAACGAGCACTGACACCTCGATTTCTCGAGAAATTGCAACCCAATAAAGTACTTGTACTTCTTGGAGCTCGACGTACCGGTAAAACGGAGTTTATTCGCTATATTGCTAAAAATCACTTGCATGAACCCTATCTGCTTTTGAATGGCGAAGATGCCTTAACCCAATCAATGCTGGGACTGAAAACAATAGAAAATTACAAAGGACTGACCGGAAATTACAAAATACTGGTGATTGACGAGGCGCAAAAAATCCCTGACGTTGGGCATGTTCTTAAACTTATGATAGATAACATTGATGGGTTAAAAATTATAGTAACGGGATCATCGGTGTTTGATATGGCTAACAAAATGGGCGAGCCTCTCACCGGACGAAAATACACTTTTCATCTGTTCCCTTTCGCCCAAATGGAGCTTTCGAATTACGAAAATCCATTTGAAACCCGTGCACGTCTCGAGGAGCGATTGGTTTACGGATGCTATCCCGAACTTGTATCGCTTACCGGAAATCAGCAAAAAGCAGACTATCTGTCTGAAATAATCAACTCGTATCTTTTAAAAGATATTTTAGAATTCGATGGTATCCGCAATTCGGCAAAAATCATGAACCTGCTTCGCTTGATAGCTTACCAAACAGGCAAGGAGGTTTCGCTCGATGAGTTGGGCAAACAATTGGGAATAAGCCGTAATACAGTGGAACGCCATCTCGACTTGTTGTCGAAAGTCTTTATTGTCTATAAATTAGAAGGATTCAGCCGCAACTTGCGCAGCGAAATAACCAAGACAAACCGATGGTATTTTTACGACAACGGCATTCGCAACACCATTATTGCCAACCATAACCCCCTTGCCATGCGCAACGATGTTGGCGAATTGTGGGAGAATTATGTTTTATCGGAGAGGGTTAAATACCAGCATTATAAACCATTACAAAGCAATAACTATTTTTGGCGGACATACAGCCAGCAGGAAATTGACTGGATTGAAGAACGCGGTGGCGAGTTGTTTGCCTACGAAATGAAATGGAACACCCACAAAAAGGCAAAAACTCCCCCAGCGTGGCAAAAAGCCTATCCTGGAAGTTTGTTCGAGGTTATTTCACCCGATACTTATTTGAATTGGATTCGCTGACAGTAAAAACAACTATTTTTGTAACCACTCTCGATTCTTGCACACAATGATACCTTCAGGAGAAATAAAGCAAACCCAATCCCTCGCCAGCCGCTCCCTCGATTTCTACGACTACGGCGCACGGTTCTATGACCCTACGTTGGGGAGGTGGCATTCGGTGTATCCGTTGGCGGGGGATTACAGAAGGTGGTCACCGTATAACTACACCATTATAATACTCCCCAAAATTCAGACCACTGGTTAAGTTAAAAAAAATAATAAATTTACCAGTGATTATGAAA
>JBBISE010000297.1:0-2283 GCA_037441445.1 Salinivirgaceae bacterium | reverse complement strand
AATCAAAGCAAGATTGTTTTAACCAACAACCTTATGAAACTTGACACTTAGACAAACTTGCCGTACAGTTCGAAAAAGAAGAACCAAACGTAAGACAAAAATTAGAGGCCTACCTGAATTATACCGCCAAATTTTTCGATTCCACCATGGATTTGGTTATCCGCCGCAATTTTGACAATAAAGCGGACTACCTGTTCCAATTGACCAAAGTTCCCTGGCGGTATGCACCCATGATGATGCGCAGTTTTTGGGATCAAACCGGAAAATAGTTCGAAAGCGAAAAAATCCGTGAAATTCTTTCGTTGGTTTCGTTTTTTTTAGGAGCCACACCGTTCGACACATCAGCTGTTTACACGCTGCTAAGTTATACTGAATTGGTGAATGATGGCTATTATAATGTCCGTGGAGGCATGTATAAAATTATAGAAGGATTGCTCTCCTTAATGAAACAGCAATCGATAGAGATTCAATGTAATACACAAATTGTAGGTTACAATGAAAAAAACAATAGAATTGAATCGTTTGTCGATTCTCTCGGAAACCTTCACCATGCGGATGTATTTGTTGTGAATGCCGATGCTGCTTCTTTCCGGGGTGCGGTGCTTGGTCGTAAGGAGTTTTCGCCCACGAAGTTGGACAAAATGCAGTGGTCAATGGCTCCGCTTACTATCTATATTGGTCTGGACAGGAAAGTGGAGATGTTAGAGCAGCATAACTATTTTCTGGGCGACAATTTTCACGATTATGCCCGAAATGTTTTCAAAAACTCGGTAACCTTCGATAAACCTTACTATTACGTCAATACTCAATCGAAGCACAATCCCGAGTGTGCCCCCGAAGGCCAGGAAGCACTTTTCATTCTCTGTCCCGTGCCCGATTTGCGTTTCAAACCCAACTGGGACGATGCCGAAACCATTGCTGCCAACATTGTGGCTGACTTGAGCCAGCGCATTGGCCTCGATATCGAAAAACATACCGTTTCAAAAACTGTTCTGGCTCCGCCGTGGTGGGAAAAGAGCCTTGGATTATGGCGCGGTTCAGGGCTAAGCTTAGGACACAGGCTCACACAAATTGGAGGATTCCGCCCCAGGAATTTTGATGAGAAATTCTCAAATCTTTTTTATGTAGGCTCATCCACTGTCCCGGGAACAGGTTTGCCTATGGCCGTGATAAGTTCAAAGTTGGTTGCAGAAAGAATTGAAAAAAGAATGTAATCTGGTAAAATATGGATCTCTACACTCAAAACGCCATTGCCTGTGCACGGCAAACTACGCTGAATTACAGCACTTCTTTCTCGTTGGGAATCAGGCTTTTTGATAGAAAATACCGAAATCCTGTCTATGCCATTTACGGGTTTGTGCTTTTTGCCGACGAGATAGTCGATACTTTTCACGAGCACGATAAACTCCTTTTATTAACAAATTTCCGGAATGAAACCTACCAAGCCATTGAACAGAAAATCAGCCTAAATCCCATTTTGCACGCTTTTCAGTGGGTTGTAAATACCTACAACATTGACCGCGAATACATAAATGCTTTTCTGCACAGCATGGAACTCGATTTGACCGAAACGAACTACGACACCGGAGGATTTCAGCAATACGTTTACGGTTCAGCCGAAGTGGTTGGTTTGATGTGTCTGCGGGTATTTTGCCATAATCAACCCGAGAAATTCGAATCGCTTGTTCCTACCGCCCGCAAGTTGGGCGAAGCATTCCAGAAAATCAACTTCCTGCGCGACCTTTCTGCCGATTACGACAAACTCTCCCGCAGCTATTTCCCCAATGTCTCGCCCGACAATTTCACCGAGGAAATAAAAAAGGAGATAGAACGCGATTTGGAAAACGATTTCAACCAGGCTCTTGAAGGAATCAGGCAATTAGACAAAGGTTCAAAAACAGGTGTTTATACAGCCTATAGCTATTATAAGGCACTTTTTAACAAGATCAGGAAAACGCCGGCAACAGAACTGCTGAAAAAGCGCTACCGGGTTTCGAACATTCGAAAGGCGGCCATAGCGATGCGATGTATTATTGAGACGAGGATTGGGGTGGTGTAAGAATTATAAGAAATCAATAATATTGTTCCTTGAAACGACGCAATAATCCACCTGCGGATAATTTTTTGAAAAGGAGATTGGAATTTTTAACTCCTTTGCTTTCCATTTAAACTCATACGCTCTTAAATGACCGTTTTTCTCTTCAAGTAAGTCAATTTCATTTCCGGCATAATTTCGCCAAAAATAGAATTGCGAAATTTCACGTTTATTATTTGAACTTTTAA
>JBBISE010000296.1:0-2308 GCA_037441445.1 Salinivirgaceae bacterium | reverse complement strand
AAGTCGGGAAATCTTAAACTTTACACCCAACAACGTGGTGAAACTTTACACATAATTATTCAAATCAAAATGCGGATGGTGGTATGGGAATTTATAACTCTCCTGCACGAGTTGAGATCTACGATCACAACGGGTTATTACAGTCCTTTATGGCTCCTGTTTTTCAATCAACTGATATGGGCAACACTTGGAGGGTTTTTGAGATTGATTTTGCTGATGGCGTTGCAACAATCAGGTCAATAAACAGTTATGTTTATGCAGACTCAAGTTCTGATACCGAGATATTCAAAAATCAAACGAAAGAAAAAGTAAAACTGCAAAGTAAGGATTTCTAGTCTAACTGATAAGTGAAGGCTGTCTATCAAAAGGCAGCCTTTTTTGTGGTTTTGTTGTTTGAAATTAAAAACAATTTCTTGCTCAACATTAAACCTTTCCCCATTATCTTTGTCAAAAGGTTCGTGTTAAGAAAAAAAGAGATGAAGCATTGCTTAGACGATAAAAAACTAAAGCATAACCCCTACAAGGTTCCAGAAGGATATTTCGACAGTTTACCAAGCCGCACATTCACAAACCTGGGCATTGAAATGTCCGGCGGAGTTCGGAAACCGACCCTTCAACGGTCATTGTTAACTGTCGTAACCTCAATAGCTGCATCCCTTGTAATTGCATTGTCTGCAACATGGTATATTGTAGCTCTATATAAAACGGCATCGGCAACCGAGTCGTATTTTTTAGCATTAGAAAATTCGTTGCAAGAATACTCGCTCAATACACTAACTCTGTTTCTTGAAACAGACATTGCCGATAATGATGTTTCCTCCTCCGATTTGTGGGTTTCTGAAGTTGATGAAAACCTGTTACTGGAAGTTGGTACGGAGTAATTTATCTAATACAAACGAAATATGGTTCAATCATGAAAGCGCACAACCAAATACTCCTAATTTTATTGATAGCTGGAATATTTACTTCTTGCCAAAATTCGGTTCAGAATCCCGCCGATATCCCAGAAGAAGACATCCCGGCTGAATTCCGAGAAAGAGAACCTGTTATGGAAGCCGAGCGGGTTGCCTTCCTTACACGACATTTAGAATTAACCCCCGATGAAGCTAAGCTTTTTTGGCCTGTTTTCGATGTGTATTCAGGAAAGAAGAATGAGTTGTGGAAAACCCAGCAACAGCTTTTCTTTAAGACACGTCCCAGAATTGCTGTTTCCAGCGAATTGGCCATTGAAACAATAGACAGCCTTTTATTGGTTCAGGAACTAATTTTAAAAAACGATCGTGAGTTTACACAAAGAATGCTCGATATATTACCGCCCGAAAAAGTCCTCCGGTTGCATCATGCCGACCAGCGGTTTAAAAGACACCTTCTGAAAAAAATAAGGGGTAGGCAACATGAGAGAGATTGACAAAAGCTAACGTTTTTCCGTGTTTTTAATCAAGGTGCCTTCAACTTTCATCGGCTGGCGTTGCAATTCTAAGATATATTTCCAGGTTACCTGCCAAACGTCGGAATGTCCCATCCCTTGTGCGGTCTGATGTTCACCTGCAATGGCGAAATCATACTCAGCATTTATAGTTAATTCGGGCCTGCACTGGCCAAAGTCAATGAAATCGTGATTGAAGGGTTGAATGACTGATTTGAAATAAGCATGCAAATACCGACCTAAAGTATTGAGTTGCAAAACGCAACTCGTATCAGTTATATCAAAATAGGATGATAATTTGGCAGCCCAATCGTTTCTATGAATTGATTTTTGGTGGAACTGGAATGCTTCCTGCAATAACGGAACGGTATTTTTTTTAGCTTTTAAATGGTCAATTATTTTTCTAAAATTTTGATATTCAGACAAAAATAAAACTAAACCCATACTGGCCTGTTCCGGTTCGGGGCTGTTTTCGATGTCGAGGATCAAGTTTGTAAAAAAATCATTTCCACCCGGATAGGTAAGGAAATAGTCTTTCACCATTTTTTCCATTGCCGAAATCACCTTTGTGATGTTCTTGGTCATGATTGACTTACAAATATGGCTCTGGTCGCATGGTTTTCACTTTTTAGCAAATACCAACAGGCAAAAACAGACCCGAAGCTATGTGCGGTTACGTAAATTGTATCGCAACCCAGAGTTTTCACAATGGTTGAAACGTCATTTGCAATGAGCTGAAATTCTGAATTTAAAGAGTTTTCTTTTTTTGCTGCCAACGACTTGGAAAAGTGCTGCGGATCGTCAGTACCCCTGTAACCCGGAAGAAGCACATGAAACGCCCATGCCGACAACCGATTTTTCGACACACAAGAGCATGATTAA
>JBBISE010000295.1:0-2323 GCA_037441445.1 Salinivirgaceae bacterium | reverse complement strand
GTGGGACTACCCTCTCAAAATTCCTCTAATCGCTAATGCGTAATCTGGGTTTAACGAAAAAGAGGGCGACGAGTTTCTTCCCATCTGTACACGCGAGGCTTATACAAAAATACCATCACAAGTCCCTGAAATTGAAACGGCTGTGCAAATCTACCGCGGTTGGTCATCCGAGGCTCGATTCCAAAATCAAGCCTACAACTTCGACGGAATGTTGTTTGTTGACAGCACCTTTTTAAATGTTTTTTGGATTAGAACTTTCGTTTGGCGAAACTGAAAATGCCCTTCGCAGGAAAGGAGATGTGGTTATTAGTCAGTCGTTTGCCCATAAAATTGGGTGTAATAATGATTGTCTTGGACAGCCCATGAAGGTCGATGATATGGAACTGGTCATTACCGGAATTGTTCCCGATGTACCCAAAAACACCCACTTTAGCTTCGATTTGCTTGTGGCCATGGAAACCGAAGATTTGCGCTATCTGGGCGGCTGCGAATTTTTTACCTACTATTTGCTGAAACCCAACACCAATTTTGAAGCCGTTGGCAATAAAATTACCGAGCTAAACAATGCCTTAATGACCGAAAAGTGGAAAGAAATGGAACTGAAACCCCTGTCGGGAATCGGGAAACTGACTGACATTCATTTGCATACGCCAGTTTCGTTCGATTTGTCGCCCAAAGGTAGCCTGACCCAAATCTACGTCGTGGCGCTGTTGGCGTTTTTTTATACTGTTAATTGCTGTGGTTAACTACATCAACCTGTTCATTCTCAGTGGCGAAAAGCGCGCTTTGGAAATCGGGATGCGCAAAACCTCGGGTGCATCACTTGCCGACCTGTGGCGGCTTTTCTATACAGAAACTACCCTGTTGACCCAGGCCGCCTTTCTTTTGGAGCTTTTGGGGGTTTTTGCCGCGCTCGACTCGTTCTCGGAACTTATGAACTCGAAAATTTCCCTTTCGGTGCTGTGGTCAGTCAAAGGCGTGGTTTTTATGGTGCTTTCGTTGCTGTTCCTGGTACTGATTTCCGGTTCCTATCCCTCGTTTTACCTGTCGCGCATTCCGGTTGTTGGAGCCATAAGAGGCAGATCGGCCAAGGTCATGCGCAAAAGCCATTTGTCGGCGGCCATGGTGTTTATTCAGTTCACCATCAGCGTGTTCTTGTTGGTATCGGTATTGGTAGTGTTTGCACAAATATCACATTTAAAGAACGTTCCGCTGGGGTTTAATCCTCAAAACGTGGTTGGCGTTTATGGGTTCAACCGCCAGATGTCCGAAAGCCACAAAGCCATTGAAAACGAATTGACGAAACTGCCCTATATTCAAAGCATTGGGCCATCAATACACTACATGGGCGGTGGTGCCAGTGGGCAATATCTGCACGAGTTGGGAAAAACCGAAAGCAAAGGGTATCAGGTTAACGAATATCGAATCAGCAAAGGCTTTTGCGAAACCCTGCAATTGCAGTTGGTGGAAGGAAAATTTTTCTCCGGAACGGTTGAAGATAAAACGTCCATAATTCTGAACCAAACAGCCGTCCGCGAATTTGGCCTTACCGATGCTCTTGGAAAGCAAGTGGTTATGCACGACGAGCCCCTGACCATTATTGGCATTGTCCACGATTTTTATTACAGCAGCCACGCTGGCGAAAAAATACAACCACTGGCATTGACCGCCTATGCATCGGATGTTGATGTTATGTACCTGAAAATGAGTGGCGAATTTTCTGTCCAGCGTAAAAACGAGGTGTCGGAAATTTTGCACCAGTTCAATCCCGAATACATTCTAACCTCCTACCATCTGGCCGATGCCTATGCCTCCAAGTTTCGCAAAGAGGATCGTTTTCTGACCATGCTGTTGTTGGGAACCATGCTGGCCATTTTTCTGAGTTTTATGGGCATGTTTGCCCTCTCTGCCTACAATGCCGAAAGCCGCACCAAAGAAATAGGCATTCGCAAAGTGGTTGGCAGTTCAACTCTGCAAGTGGTTTTCAGAATGCTGGCAGGCTCGCTCAAGTGGGTTTTGTTGGCTATGCCTTTGGCGTTTCTGGCGGCCTATCTAACCCTCGACTTCTGGCTATCGGGAATTGCCAACCGCGTAACCCTATGCCCGCACTATTTTATGGCTGGAGGCCTTGCCGCCCTAATCATAGCTTCGCTGGCCGTCTTCCTGAAATCGTGGCAAGCCGCGCGCCAAAATCCGGTAGTGAGTCTGAGGAGTGAGTGATGGCATTTTCTGTCAATGTACGTTGACATAGTTTTGATTAAAATACTGTTTTCAATAGTTCGTTAAATTTTCAGGCCGCCAAAGTACCATACAATAATAGTTC
>JBBISE010000294.1:0-2351 GCA_037441445.1 Salinivirgaceae bacterium | reverse complement strand
CAATTAATTGAAAAATTCCTCGAGTTTTCCAACGGCGGTTGGCAGGGAAAATACAACCACGTGATCGTTTGCCTTTACATGGGTTTCTCCGGTAGCAATGAATGCAGTTTTGTTGCGGACAACTCCACCAACAATGGCATCTTTGGGGAAACTAACCTCACGCAGCTTGCCTTTGGTGATTTTTGCCCCGGGTCGAACAATGAACTCAAACACCTCGGCATCGGTGGCTGTCAGGCACATAAATGAAGTAACATCGGCGTTCAGGGTGAAACGCAAAATATAACTGGCAGCGATCATTTTTTTATTTATGATGGCATCAATACCAACATTCTCAGCTAAGCTTATATAATCAAGGCTCTCCACGGCAGCGATGGTTTTTTTTACACCCATTTTTTTCGCCTGAAGGCAAGTTAGAATGTTTGTTTCACTATTTCCGGTAACCGCAATAAATGCATCCATGTTTTCAATGCCTTCCTGGCGAAGCATCTCGGTATCCCGACCATCCCCGTTTATAATGAGGCTCTCGGGAAGCATATCGGTCAATTCAAAGCACTTGCTCTTGTCAATTTCAATTAATTTTATATTCGCCGTCCTTTCCAGTACACCGGCAGCACGGTATCCAATGCGACTTCCACCAAGGATCATGATGTTCTCTGGAGCTAGTTTTTTGTGCCCACTGTATTGGGTTATTTTTGAAATACCTTTTTGATTGGTAATAACATAAACAACATCTCCAACCTGGAAAACATCCGTACCCCGGGGTATTATTGTTTTTCCGTTTCGGGTAATGGCCACGGCTCTGTATTGTAAGTTGTCATCAATAAGCGCTGCGTCTATCAATGTCTTGTTAATGACAGGGGCATTTTCGTGTAATTTAATAACAAACAACGACATCATTCCTTGCGAGAAATTAAAAACCTCGCTTGTGCCGGTTTGGGCCAAAAGGTTAACTATTTCACGTGCTGCCAGCATTTGGGGATAAACCAAGGCATCAACACCCATGCTGATGCAATGGGAACGGTTCATGGGTTGCAGGTATTCAGAATTGTCAATGCGCGCTACGGTTTTCTGTGCCCCAAGTCTTTTAGCCAGAATACAGGCTGTAATATTTGTTTCTAATTCACGGGCTACAGCCACAAACAGGTCGGCATTTTTTACACCTGCTTGCTTAAGCACGCTAAAGGAAGTTATTGAGCCCACGACAGTCAAAACATCATAGGTCGAAGCTAAGGTTTCAACTGAATCCTCGTCGATATCAATGACCACGATTTCGTGATCCTCGCTGGCCAGCATTTTTGTTATCTGGTAGCCAACAGCTCCTGCACCGCCAATAATAATCTTCATAATGCGTAAATAAATCAGTTGTTTTTTAAATACCGAACAATTTCAAAGCTGAGAAAGCCACTAAATCCCATGATAATTATCAACAAAATGGCAATATCAGTCTCTAGTCCCTCAGTAAAAGTTACAACACCGCCAACCACCGAAATGGCCAGAAAAAGGGCTACAACCAAAACAAGCGAGATGAAAGCAAAAAAACGGTTTAGTATCCGTCGCCTTGCTTTTTTTTCGCGCACGGGTCTTTTGCGCACCATGTCCCTGATACTTCGACCAATGACAAAAGTTACGGCGCAAATAGCTATTATAAAAACAATCTGGTTCATTGTTTTTTATCAATTTGGACGGTATTTTTACATCGTAACCTTTGGCGCTTTCTGAGCTTCTTCTGATGCTTTAAAATATCCAAATGTTTCAAATCCAAACCATTCGGCAAACAGAACTTTTGGAAAACGCCTGATGTAAGTGTTAAATTCGCGTGCGGTATCGTTAAACAGGTTGCGTTCTGATAGAATTTGATCTTCAATCTGTTTCAGATCGGCCATAAGTTGCTGAAAATTAGCGTTTGCTTTCAGGTCGGGGTATTGTTCCATGACTACCATTAAACGGGAAAGTGCCGAAGAAAGTCCGTCCTGCGCTGATTGAAACTGCTCAAACTTTTCAGGTGTTAAACCATCCCCGCTGATGTTAATGCTAGTTGCCTTCGAGCGTGCCTCGATAACCTCAACTAATGTGTTTTGTTCGTGTGTGGCATAGCCTTTTACCACACTAACAAGGTTCTCGACAATATCCAGCCTCCGCTGATAATTGGATTCCACCCTTGCCCATTGAGCATTAACGGTTTCTTCGCGCGATACCATCCCATTATAGCTCGAGTAAGCCATAAAACCAACAATTATCAATAAGATGATTACTGGAACGCCAATCAAGGTAACCCCAAGGCATCCGGCCCCTTTAGTTTTCATATGTTTATATTTTCGGTTAATATTGATATTCAGTTGTTTAATTAGTTG
>JBBISE010000293.1:0-2430 GCA_037441445.1 Salinivirgaceae bacterium | reverse complement strand
AGCTAAGAATTAAACCATGGAAAAAAATTTGGGACAGCCCCGGTATTTTTTACAGCCATATCAACCATGCTAGGGGCAATACTCTTTCTAAGGTTTGGCTACGCGGTTGGAACTGTCGGATTTTGGGGAGTGATTTTTATTATCCTCCTGGGGCATTTGGTAACCATTCCTACAGCTTTGGCTATATCAGAAATAGCAACCAATAAACGGGTTGAGGGAGGTGGTGAGTATTATATTATTTCGCGTTCTTTTGGGCTAAATATCGGAGCCACCATAGGCATGGCTCTCTACCTATCGCAAGCCATAAGTGTAGCGTTTTACGTTATTGCGTTTACCGAATCGTTCTACTTCCTGTTCGACTATGTAAAGGAAACCTATGGATTGATTTTGCCCCGTCAGATTATTAGCATTCCGGTTATGCTTCCGTTGGGGTATTTAATTGTAAAAAAAGGAGCTAACCTCGGAGTAAAAGCCCTTTATGTTGTTGTAGCAATACTGGGATTTCCTTGTTGTCTTTCTTTCTTGGTAGTACAGATCATACATCAGAGGCTTCTTTTACTTTGGCAAACGCAGAAATGCGCAATATTGATAGTTTTTTTCTTGTTTTTGCCATTGTGTTTCCCGCCTTTACGGGAATGACCGCAGGTGTGGGGCTGTCTGGGTATCTTAAAAACCCCGGAAAGTCAATTCCCCTGGGAACAACTTCGGCAACCATTATTGGTATGATAATTTATTTTTTCATCTCATACAAACTGGCAAACTCAGCTATTCCCGAAGATTTGGCAAACGACCAATTCATTATGGTAAAAATTGCCTTGTGGGGACAATATATCATTCCTCTTGGGTTGGCTGCGTCAACCATTTCATCTGCTTTAGGTTCGGTAATGGTGGCGCCTCGAACATTGCAGGCTCTTGCCGTGGATAAGTCATTCCCGTTGCAACGAATTAACAACTGGTTGGGCCATGGGCGCCAAAACGACAACGAACCCATACATGCCTCTTTGATTACCTGCTTAATAGCCCTTGTTTTTGTAGCCATTGGTGATGTTGATGCCGTAGCTCAGATTATTTCTATGTTTTTTATGGTTACCTATGGTTCGCTATGCCTTATTCCTTTTCTTAATCACTTTGGCTCGTCTCCTTCATACAGACCCTCGTTCAAGTCAAAATGGATTTTTTCGCTGATTGGGTTTCTAGCATCGGTTTGGATTATGTTTAAAATAAGCATGTTTTATTCCGTTTTTGCTTGCGCTGTTATGATATTGTTGTATTTGTATATCGATAATTATCACAAACACCGCAAAGGGTTGGCTTCTATTTTCGCTAATTCTATATTTCAGGTAAACAGAAGGTTACAAGTTTATATGCAACGGCAAAGACTTGCCCAACTGGAAAAAGAGTGGAGACCCGGTGCCATCTGTATTTCAAAAAACTCGTTCTGTTATGACAACGCCTTTCGATTATTAAATTGGATTTCATACCGTTATGGATTTGGCACCTATCTTCATCACATTGAAGATTATTATTCGACAAAAAGCAACCATCAGTCAAAACTTGAGTTGGAAAAGCTGATTAAAAATATTGAAACAGAAAACAGTGTTTATATCGACACCCTGATTTCCCCATCGAATACATCGGCTGTTGCTCAAGCCATCCAAATAATGGGAATAGCAGGGATGGAAAACAACATGGTTATTTTCGATTTCGATAAAGAAAATCCAGACCAACTGGACAGCATTATTTCCAACATCAACCTGGCAAATGCAGGAAATTTTGATATCTGCGTTCTTGCAGCCAGCCGAAAACCTTTTTATTTCAAAAATGGGATTCACATTTGGATTAAAACAAGCGATGAAAACAATGCAAATCTTATGATATTGCTTAGTTTCATAATTCTGGGACACCCCGACTGGAAAAAAAACAACATTAAAATATTCGAAGTTTGCAAACGAAATGAAATCAAAGATGTACAAGCAAAATTAGATGAACTGATAAAGGCGGGCAGGTTACCCATAACACCACAAAACATCGATATTGTGATTCAGGATGAGGATGTTGCTATAAAAAACATCATTAATAAATACTCGGCAGATGCCGGGCTAACCCTTATTGGGTTCTTGAATGACAACATAAAACATCATGGGAAAGATACTTTTATGGGATTCCATAACCTAGGTAATATCCTGGTTGTAAATTCTTGTAGCAAGAAGGAAATGGAATAACCGCTGTTGTATAGCGTGGTTATCTGGATTTTTTTTTGACGGAAAACCGAAACAAGGAAACCCAAGGCCAAACTACAACGGTTGAAAACCCTAACGCCTCCTGTACTGCAAAACGCTTAAGTTTTTATTTTCAAATCGAGACCGTTGCAAAAGTGTATTAGCCCCATTATTCATCGGACGAAATTATAGGAAATAATCTATAAATTTA
>JBBISE010000292.1:0-2436 GCA_037441445.1 Salinivirgaceae bacterium | reverse complement strand
CAATTTTTTTAACAAAAAAAAAGGACTGTCTAGTCTTTTTAGACAGCCCCATTTTTTTTAAATAACCTCGTTTTTTTTTGGAAACATAAAAATTTGGTGTACCTTTGTCTCAGTTTTGGAAACAAAATTAGGCTTTGGAGTAAGGTTCCTCTCAGAATACCCAATTTCAGAAGGTTCCTTCCAATAATAATTTGTTTTGGCAAAATGAAGCGCCAAAGTAACATTACCCCCGTAATCAATGCATAAAGTCAGGTTAATGTTTTCACAAGGCATTGACATGAACTTTTTTAATACCTCTAATACAATTAACAATTACAAACATGAGAGAAGGAACAGTAAAATTCTTCAACGAAACAAAAGGTTTCGGTTTCATTAAACCCGCTGATGGTGGTGATGACATTTTCGTACACCAAACTGGTTTGATCCACAAAATTCGCGAAAACGACAAAGTTCGCTTCGAAGTTGAACGCGGAAAAAAAGGGATGAATGCCGTTAACGTTGAAGTTATCAACTAGTAACTAGCAAAGTTCTACATAAATGCTGCTCCGGAAACGGAGTGGCATTTTTTCTTTATACAGGGTTGAGTAGCGGGGTTGTTATCAATTTTTCGAATTGTTTAGCACTTCTTCTATTTTCTCCAAAACATGGGTAATGATTACCGGTTTTCGGATAAAATATTTAGCACCAAGCGAGTAGGCCTTTTCAATATCTTCGTTTGCCGTTCGGGCCGAGATGACAATAACCGGAATTTGGTTGTTTTGACCTGTCAAATATTCAAGCACATCATATCCACTGTAATCGGGCATCATAACATCAAGTAAGATAAGGTCAGGAACCTCATTGGTGATTTGCTCCAAAGCTTCCTTTCCCCCACGGGCGGTTACAACAGAGTAGTCATATTCTTGCAATACCTCTTCAAGAAGGAATAAATTGTTGTCAGAATCATCAACAACCAATATTTTATTTTTTTTGGTAATCATAAATTTTGCGGTGGTTACAAATAGTTTCGTTGTCCTAAGGAAATCCCGTACCTTGGATATATCCGTTCAACGCTTTCGCACCCTAAAGGTTTAACAAGGGAACCAAAATTAATCAATCGTTAACAAATATTTTCAACCCTATTATTGAAGAAGGATTAGTATCATGCTGAATCATTGAAATCTGCACATAGTAAGGGAAAGCATTTACTGAACCTTGAATAAACCATGTTTAATAGCATACACAACAAGCCCGACTGTATTCTTCGATGCCGTTTTGTCCAACAGGCTGGCCCGGTGGCCGTCAACGGTTCTGCGACTGATGCACAATATTTCACTAATCTCATGGTTGGAGTATCCTTTGCAAATTTCCCTCAACACTTCTATTTCCCTTGTTGTAAGTCTGTCCGTGTTCATTTTCGATGATTCGAACGATTCGTTGGTTCGAAGCATGGCGGGAGAAAAATAGGTTTCGCCTCCGGCTATCCGGGTTATTGCCTTCTCAATTTCAGATTGATCGGCAGTTTTAAGCAGGAAACCCGATACCCCAATGTCAACCATGCGGTTGAAATAGGCTATTTCATCGAACATGGTCATAACAATAATTTTGAGTTTGTTATTGATTGCCAGTGCTTTTGAGGCTGCCTGAATGCCATCCATTTCGGGCATTTTAATGTCCAGAATTACAATATCGGGCGAAAGTACCGGAAGTTTCATAAGAAAGGTGTTCCCGTTTTCGGCCTCCCCTACTACCTGCACCTTGTCAATTGTACTTAATGACAACGACAACCCTTGCCGGAATATGGCATGGTCGTCAACAACCATAACTTTAATAATATCTTTTCTCATCTGCCTTTCAATGATTTGGTTATTGCAAATGTAATGAATTTTGTGGTTTTTGAAAAATAAAAGTCTGCCTGATTGCAATGTAAAAAAAAGGTGTATTATTGCAAGCGGATATAAAAACCAACAACCAAGTGACAGTTTCTACAATAAAGCAAAACCCTAAATCTGCTATTATGCTTAAAAAGAGCATGATGGAGAAATTCATGTGTATGAAACACAGAGCAATAGGCGGGTATTGCAGAAATCAGAATAGGTTGGAATAAATAATCAAAACAACACGTTAATCGATAATACAAAGCCTGCAAAATCTGCAGGCTTTTTTTTGTTAAACCTTTAACCTAAAAACGACAATGAGAATTTTAAAGTTTGGAGGCACTTCCGTTGGTTGTGCACAACGCATGAAAAACCTTGCCGATATTATACCATCGGGAGGAAATCAGGTAATTGTCCTTTCTGCTATGGCAGGGACAACCAATTCGCTGATTGAAATTGCCGATGCATTATCAATGGGCATGAAAGTAAAAGCGTTGGAAATGACAATATGCCTAAAGGATAAATACATGAAACGCCCATGCCGACAACCGATTTTTCGACACACAGGGGCATGATTAAA
>JBBISE010000291.1:0-2496 GCA_037441445.1 Salinivirgaceae bacterium | reverse complement strand
TTAACCGAAAATATAAACATATGAAAAGATTGCTGGAATTACAGAAGCTATTCGCAAGGATCGGCAAAAAGACCCCGGAGTTAATGCGGATGGAAAAACTAAATCACCAAAATGTGCTTATTATTAGTGCTTTGTGATGTTAATAAATTGTAATCCAAAAAAATGAAAGCACTTCTGTTAATTTTGGCCATTTTTGCCTTTTCCTGTCAATGCAATCAGGATAAGAAACCCCAGGAGCGGTATGAAGAAGAGGTTTATGAAGAGGAAGACCGGAAAGAGGACACCTTGCCCGCAAACATTCCTCCACGCTTTGCCCACCTAATTCCGGAAAGGTATGAAATTCATGACTTGGATACCGGATTCCTCAATCGCGATACGTTTCCCGACTATGTGCTGGTTCTGAAACTCATTGATGAACGAGACGTCAAAAATGTCGATGACGACAGGGGATTACCCATCAGACCCGTGCTGGTTGTATTTTCGAAAGGACAGGAATTGGAACTTGTCGGACGCTGCGACTCAGCCCTCTATGCATTTTATGACGGAGGAATGGCAGGAGATCCATTCCGTGAAGTTGTCATTGACACACTCGAACGTGGAGTCTTCATTCTTACGCAGTCGGGCGGCTCAGGTCGCCACCGTTGGGATAATTTTAGTCAGTTTAAGTACAATACAAAGACACACTGTTTTTTTCTGAAAGAACATCACTCCTATGGCTACGAAGATATTTATGATAGTTATATTGTCCCAATAAATGAGAAAAAGCTTACTTCAAAGGACTTTGGAAAGATACGGTTTGAGGATTATAGTGCGAGAAGTTTTTTGTAATACTAAAACCTCTATTAACCTCAGATAGGCATTTCGGGAGCAATAAACAAGCACAAAAATTATTAGAGTTTGAAAAATCGATGAAAAAGGCATTGTAAGACTCTGAAAACTCTAAAGTCATAGAAAGATTGATTTATTCGCGAGCCAACGGTAATGTAGTACATCTAAAAGATCCTTGAAGAGCTATAGATTCAGAATAATTAGGGCCTGCTGAAAAAGTCAATTCAAATTTCGTTTTAAACTGAAAAGCTTTTTTGGTGTAAGCAAAACCTGTGGTTACCCGGGGCACATATGCCCGATGCGCGGTGGCCTGACAAAACTGCGGGCTAGGCGTGGGCGTGATATGGCAAACCGGTTAGAGCCATGAGCAAGGGCGCTTGCGTTACCAAAATGAAACTCGCATAGGCCTTAACAAAGGTAATAGCTCTCTATTAAGGTTTCATTTTGGCCTACGTTGCCATGGCTCTTCCGGTTTGACAGAGCGGGGGGAAGCTTGGTTTTTCCTTGATTTTTTGTAACTTTTTGATCAAGCAAAAAGTTAAAAGGATTAAAAGTGCAAGGTTTTTTTCGTTGTTGAATCAAAAACCATTGCATTAAGATGTGCTCGATTTACTTCTATATTGCTAAATATCAATATAATAATAGATTTTCAGCAGACCCTAATTAACGGTTTCAGTTGTAAAACCTAAATTTGTTTCTAAAAGCAACGACCACGATGTTGCCAAACGCGCCAAAACCGCGGTATTTGAAATTAATCGGTACGATGGCAAAGATGAGGGATTGGATGTTTTTCCTGACTTGTAATTGATTAAAGCGCACGTTGTTTGTTCTAAAATAGTGGTGTTATAAAGTTTAATCGGCATTATTTGTTAAGCTCCATCATTTTTGTCAGCATTTCTAAAAATTCCAATCTTAGGCTTTCCGGTTCCATGATTCTGAAATTTGGAAAATATTGAATCAATTCCTGCATCAGCTCGCGGTTTTTCTCCACCTCCAATTCAATTATACCTCCGTGTGTGTCATCATTTACCAAACCTTGACTCCAATGCAAGGGCTTGGAAATGACATAGGCAAGGTTGAGCGTATCAAACCAAATTCGAATCTTTACCAACGGACCACGGGTAAATCCAATGAGTCTTTCCTGGTCAGTTAATATCTGAGGGGGGCAAGGCGTAGCATTATTCTCTAATAGTTCTGTTTTCAAAATCCGGTCAAAGGCAATATTAACAACACCGGCATTTTTCGCTTTTTTACCCTTTGATGTGTTCCTTAAAGTTTCGCATTGACAAACCAGGTGCCACCGGTTATTATACTCTTTTATGAAAAAGGGACTTACAACCCAATGAAACACACCCGATTTCTTGTTGTATCCTGTTGAAAGCGACAACTCTTCGGCATCTGTCGGAGCCAGAAATGGCTTATAATTCAACCCAAGCCTCTTTTTTTCTTTTATTGCCCGATAAATGGTATCGAAATGATTAAAACCACGATATTTGAAATTGTATTCTGTTACAATAATATTTTGTTCATCTTCTGGAAGAATTCCTATATGGTTTTCTATTTTTTTTACCAACAACTGCAATTTGTTATTCATTGGAAGATCCTTAAAATTGCTTAGCTGTAAAGTTTCACCACGTTGTTGGGTGTAAAGTTTAAGATTTCCCGACT
>JBBISE010000290.1:0-2558 GCA_037441445.1 Salinivirgaceae bacterium | reverse complement strand
AATAAATTTTCAAATCGCCAAATACACCAAAACAACCATAAAACACAAAGAGAAATGAAAACACAACAAGGAATCTCCTTTTTCGAGAAATACCTGACACTTTGGGTAGCTCTCTGTATTGTTGCAGGAATAGCCATTGGCGAACTTCTGCCGGCATTCCCTCAAATGTTGGAGAAATGGGAATATGCCAATGTCTCCATTCCCATTGCCATTTTAATCTGGATTATGATTTTCCCCATGATGTTGAAAATTGATTTCGGCAGCGTGGTCAATGCCGTTAAAATGCCCAAAGGGCTTGCCGTAACCCTTACTGTTAATTGGTTGATAAAGCCATTTACGCTGTTTGGCATCGCCTGGCTCTTCTTTTATGTTATTTTCAAAGCGTTCATTCCCGCCGAACTGGCCGATGAATATCTTGCCGGAGCTGTCCTTTTGGGGGCTGCACCCTGTACTGCCATGGTTTTTGTCTGGAGTCATCTGACAAATGGAAACCCTGCTTACACCTTAGTTCAGGTTGCTATTAACGATTTTAATAACAATATTCGCTTTCGTACCCATTGTAGCCCTGCTTCTCGGAGTTACCGATATTCCGGTTCCATGGGATACGCTGTTTATGTCGGTAGTATTGTTTGTGGTCATTCCGTTGGTGGCCGCTTCATTAACAAGACGTTACGTGATTAAAAGTCGTGGCCTGGAATTTATGAATACTAAGTTTATCCCCAAATTCACCGGCACAACCATTGTGGGCTTGTTGCTTACGTTGGTCATTATTTTTGCATTTCAGGGCGATAAGATTTTACAAAATCCGCTTAACATCTCAATGATAGCCATACCATTAACCATTCAGACATTTCTTATATTTTTTATTGCTTACGGATGGGCATACAAATGGAAATTGCCCCACAACATTGCTGCTCCGGCAGGCATGATCGGCGCCAGTAATTTTTTCGAACTAGCAGTGGCGGTGGCAATTGTTTTGTTCGGATTAGATTCAGGAGCTACCCTGGCAACCGTCGTAGGCGTTTTAGTTGAAGTTCCCGTTATGTTGACATTAGTTAGAATAGCTAACAAAACGCGAAAAAAATTCCCTTGAGACGATAAAAAAATGAAAGGGAAGGATATAGAGCGATGAATAAAGTAATAAAAATAGATAAAGTGGTGAAGTAGCTTGCTATACCCTTCTCAAAAATTCTATTAAATTGTTTCTTATGTGTCATACTTTCAAGTAAATATATTGCCTGGGGGGTGACAGAATAGAATATTTTGGTGAAAAATACACCAGCCTTTTTTGCAAAATCAAATTTAGTCAGTACATTTGCAATCCCGAAAATAAAGAGTCGGGAATATAACTAATTAACTAATAAACAAATAAACAGATGAATCAGTACGAAACCGTTTTCATTGCAAATCCCGTTTTGTCTGCAGTGCAGATGAAGGAAGCGGTTGCAAAATTTCGTGACCTCATCACCAAAAACCAAGGTGAAGTTGTACACGAGGAAGACTGGGGGCTAAGAAAACTGGCCTATCCCATCCAAAAGAAGACCACAGGGTTTTACTACCTCCTGGAGTTCAAATCAAATCCTGAATTTATTAACAAATTCGAGATTGAATTTCGCCGCGACGAAAGAATAATGCGCTTTCTGACCGTGAAACTCGACAAATTTGCCGTTGAGTACAACGAACGCAAACGTGCCAGAAGAGGCGAAGTTAAGGACGAACAAAAAGTGGAGGAATAGACCATGGCAACAGCACAAAATCAAGGAGAAATACGGTATTTGACCCCACCGTCAATTGACATTAAAAAGAAAAAATTCTGTCGCTTCCGTAAAAGCAGAATCCGCTACATCGATTACAAAGACCCCGAGTTTTTGAAAAGATTCGTTAACGAACAAGGCAAAATTCTTCCGCGTCGTATAACAGGAACTTCTTTGAAATACCAACGCAAAGTTTCACAAGCAATCAAACGCTGCCGCCATTTGGCCTTAATGCCGTTTGTAACCGACCTTTTAAAGTAATCGAATAAAACACCATTTATCATGGAAGTCATTCTTAAACAAGATATTCCTAGCCTGGGCCACAAAGACGACGTGGTGAAAGTTAAAGCCGGCTATGGACGCAACTATCTAATCCCCAAGGGATTGGCTGTAATTGCAACTCCTTCGTCAATTAAAATGATGCAGGAAATGAAAAAGCAACAAGCACACAAAGAAGAGAAACTTCGCACTGCTGCCATGGAGCTTGCCAAGCAGTTGGAGAACAAAGAGATTAAAATCGGTGCTAAAACCAGTGCAACCGGAAAAATCTTTGGTTCTGTTAACACAATCCAAATTGCTGAAGCCCTCAGTAAAAAAGGATTCAACATCGACCGCAAAACCATCTCTATCGATGGCGATGTAATTAAAGAAGTTGGCCAATACACAGCCAAAATCAAATTGCACCGCGAGGTTGTTGTTAACCTTCCTTTCGAGGTAATAGCTGAATAATACATCACTATGCAATACACAAAGGGGGCTGTCTAAAAAGGCAGCCTCTTTTTTTTAGTGTATTGCATTTGAATA
>JBBISE010000289.1:0-2669 GCA_037441445.1 Salinivirgaceae bacterium | reverse complement strand
TTGTTCCATAATCATGCTCTTGTGTGTCTATTTTTATTAGTCGTGGGGGTTTCATGTTATGAAAAAAACTATTGTTCTGCTTGTTTTGTTTTGTGCTGGCCTTGCCATCAATGCACAGGTTTTTAACACCGGACAAACCCTAAAACCAAAAGCCATTAGCCTTGGTATTGAACCGGCATTTGTTGTGAACGGCGATGCACAATTTATGCTGTTTTTGCATGGTGGGATTGGTTTAATCAAAGGAACTGATTTTGGTTTCAAACTGGGTGTACTGAATGGCGATACCTATGTTGGCGGTGATGTGGAATTTGCTTTGGGCAAATATCTGTCAGCCTCGGTTGGGGCCCACCACTGGGGAAATTTTGGGATTGATGGTAATCTGTTGGGTACCTATTCATTACGCAAAGGCGTTCGTCTTTTCGGAGGTCTTGATACCGATGTTAATTTTGCCAGTGTTGACAAAGACAACGATGGAGAGAAAGAAATGGACACCCAATTTTTGCTGTGGGCTCCCGTTGGAATCGAAGTTGGGCTGCGGAAAAACCTGGCCTTTATTTTCGAGGCATCCATTGGATTGACCGATCCGGCGTATCATGTTATTGGTGGTGGTGTAGTACTATATTTCTAGGAACTTAAATAAAATCAAAAGCAGAAACCCCGGTCACAGAATTTTGTCCGGGGTTTTTCGTTTTATTGGGGCTTGACTGGCCCAATACTTAGAAAAAACAATTTGTTTGGTGGAATGTTAGTTTATATTGAGAAGGTACCCGCATGACTAATAAAAGAGACACACAAGAGCATGATTATCGGGCAAGCAACTTATCGTTTTTGCGAGATCCTTCGCTTCGTGCCTCCGCTCAGGATGACAGTAAGTTGTCTGGAAGTGGGTGGGAAAAGAAGGCGGCTTCGCATCCTTCTTTTCCCCTCTCTATTCCTCGCGACGGATTGTCATCCTGAGCGCAGCGAAGGATCTCGTCAGGAATTAGCACACTTAAATAATACGTAATCAGCAAAATACGAAAATTTTAACCCATGAAACCCCTCCAAATCCTCTCAGCCATTGTTTTTCTATACCTCACCAATCCTGTTTTCTCTCAAACTGATAACGAAAATTCAGTGATGGGTGACATATTCAAAAATCGCATCGAACTGAAAGAAAAATTCATGGCTCGCGATATGCCCGCAGTAAGCCGACTGTACAATCAATTGGTGTCACAGACAAAAAGAGGGTCGTTTTCAGCACTAAGCTTGCAGGAACGCTTGTTAATTCTCGTCTGGACAGAGCGCTATTCCGATTTGTTGGCACTTGCCTTGACTGCTCCAGAAACCAGTTACGAAGAGTTTCCTCTGAAAATTTCTGTTAACGATTTCCTGTTCGAAACCCTAATGGAGCATACTATCCGCCGAATTTCAGAGATTGACGGAAAAATTGTGGATTCGGATTTGAACACCGAAGAAAAGTCTTTTGTTTCCATAGTCTATAAATGGGCTGTTACCGATAAGAAAAATCCCGAACTAAATCAGGATGCATTGAACGAACTGTGCAAAAAATATCTCGACGAATATCCCAAAGGAATATACGCAAACGTCATAAAACAAGCCTTTTACATCAAAGAGTCAACCGGCGATTATGGATACAGCACCATGTTCGGGGGAGGAATGAACATTTCAGGGAAAAACTATTCCGACTATTTCTATTCCCCGACCTTACTGGGATTTGATTTCGATTACCATATCCGCCATTGGGCTTATGGACTGAGTGCCACCACTTACATTACCGAAACCAACCGTGATATTATCCTCGATGACACAACAACATGGAAAAGTAATTCCGCAGCCAACCAGGTTCTTATTTCACTCAACGCCGCCTACAAACCTATTCAAAAAGAGCAGGTTATGTTACTTGTACGTGCCGGCTACCAACACGGCTGGATACTGCCTGTCGTAAAAAATGCTGCCGTAGAGCCGCTGCTCCATGATTATACTATTAAAGTACAGGGAATCAAACTGTCAGCTGCGTTGAGCTACGTTTTTAAACAACGCATCATTTCCACCAACTACATGAGCCGAAAAAACGTTGTCAAGTACGGTGTGCAGGTTCAATATTCCCTAGGCATGAACCATTACAACCAGCTAATTGACAACGTCTGTCTGAACCATTCTGTTTCAGTAGGTTTGTATCTTGGTGGTTTTAACGTTCGCGATTAAGGTCTGATTACCAAGGTTTGGTTAAGTCGTCTTTGTTCTCCGACAATCTCAACAAAGTAGATTCCCGATGTTAATCCTCCCAAATCAAGATCAAATCCTGAAATGATTTTTGAATGGTCAATTTCCAGAATCGACTTCACTAATTTTCCATTGCTATTGTAGGGGCTGCTGAAAAAGTCAATGCAAATTTCGTTTTATACTGAAGCGCTTTTTTGGTGTGAGCAAAACCTGTGGTTACCCGGGGCACGAATGCCCGATGCGCGGTGGCCTGACAAAACTGCGGGCCAGGCGTAGGCGTGATATGGCATACCGGTTAGAGCCACGAGCAAGGGCGCTTGCGTTACCAAAATGAAACGAACATGCCAACCAAATCTTGACACACAAGTGCATGGTTATTAAGCATGTGAGTTCCATATGACCTTAAACTGAAAAATTATAAACATATGAAACCCCCATGGCAA
>JBBISE010000288.1:0-2678 GCA_037441445.1 Salinivirgaceae bacterium | reverse complement strand
CATTAGAAATTAATCTCCAAATTTAACTTTTTTCCTAATGCGGATTTTGGGTTAATACTGATTTGTTGCAATTACAACTCGCGGTCTATCCCTCGGACATTTCCAAAGTTAACGTTGGTCAGACAGTGCGCACAAAATATCCCAATTCTGAAACCTCCGTTTTGGCTGCCATTACAGCTGTCGGGGTTGCTGTTGACAGTCACTCCAGGTCCATATTTTGTTATGCCGGATTTTCCTCAACCAGTTCCGCAAAACTTATTGCAAATATGTACGTCGAGTCGGAGATAATCACCCAAACCGATACGGTGTTTGCTTTACCCACAACTGCGGTACATAAATCAGGAGGCGAATATTATGTCCTGGTCTTGCAGGAGCAGAGCGAAGAACGCTACGTTTTTTCGAAACACAAAGTCCGGGTTGGCCTCGAAAATGAAGGCTTTTACGAGATTCTTGACAGCAAAGTCGAAGGATCAATTTTAACCCTTGGGGGATACACTATCGGCATTGATGAATAGGTGCGGTAGGCTAATAAAGTTACTCGGGAATTTCCTGCTTATCACCGGCTGGAGCGAAACCTTTCTAATGGGCAAACATGTGGTGTTTGTCTTATCCTACTCAGTGTTGCTGTTCGAATTCCACTACACACCAAAACCCTTTATTGCGTTGGCAAACCAATCACAAATTCGGTTCCCTCGCCCACTTTGCTAAAAACCTGAATGGCTCCTTTATGTTCGTCAATTATTTTCTTGCTAATGGCCAGCCCCAAGCCGGTTCCCTCGCCCACAGGTTTAGTTGTAAAAAAGGGTTCGAAGATTGTTTTTAAGTTTTCCCCTTTTATTCCGGTTCCGGTATCTTTTATCGATATTTTTACGGAACCATTTTCGGCAAAGGTTTTAATCATTATTTTTCCTTTTTCGGGTATAGCCTGAATGGCATTGGCAACAATGTTGACAAAAACCTGGTTTATTTTTCCGGTCACGCACTTCACCAATGGAATAGTGCCATAATCTTTCACAATTTCAACCGTGTATTTATATTGATTACGAAGCAACACTAAAGTTGACTCCAGGCACGAGTTTATATCCGTTTCAACGCGTTCATCGGCTGCCGATCGGGAAAATACAGCCAAACTTTTTGTGATTTCCAGAATTCGGTCTGCACCAAGCTGAACATCGCGTATTAGGTTAAGACACTCTTTTTTATAATACTCATACTCCAACTCCTCCATTAGCTTTTGAATCACAAACTTCTCCTCATCGGAAAATTTCGACAGCATTTCGTCGTATTTTTCGGCAATTTGGATTATAGAGCTTGTTCCTTCCTTAACCCCTTTTAGACCTTGCGAAATGTAATTTATTGGATTCTTTATTTCATGGGCAATGCCTGCAGTTAGAAAACCAATGGTGGCCATTTTTTCGGTTTGCACCAGCTGAATATGCGTGTCTTTAAGTTCTTTAAATGCTTTATCAAGTTCATGTTGCGCCAATTTTCGCTTTTCAATTTCAGATTTTAGTTTTCTGTTCCAATAAAGAACGAATAAAAGAACTACCACTAAAGGAATTAATATCTTTCCGAGTAGCCAATAGTCGAATTTCTGAACTCGTAACGTTATCCAGTTGTTGTAAATGTTTGTTTTTTCCGATTCCGAAATTGAATCAAGTGCCTTTTGAAGGATTGTAACCAATTCGGGCCAGTCGTTTCTAACGCCCATACTTAAATCGAAACCGTAGGGAGTTTCTCCCACAATCCGAATAGAGCTATAGGCTTTGTCGTAGGCGTAAAAGCTAACAGGCAACATCCCGTCAATAAAAGCAAAAACTTCATCCTTCCTGACCTTTTCAAGCCCTTCCTGAATGTTTTTTACGGGGACTAAAACTATTTCCGGATAATCTTTTCTAAGATATTCGTACAACACGTATCCTTCCACCACCGAAACTTTTTTATGGGCCAACTCCGACAGGTCACCAATAAAGCGCACATCTTTATTGGCAAAAATAGAGGTAGGTGTTGAGAAATAGGCTTTTGTGAAAAGTATTTTTTTTGCCCGCTCGGGTGTCTGTGTAATGTTTGCAATCACGTCGAGCTTCTTTTCTTTTAAGTTTTCATACATTTCATTCCAGGTTTCTGCTTCTGAATATTCGAATTTTATGCCCAGTATATTTTCAATTGTTGTCAGATAGTCAATGACAATCCCTTTGTTCTCTCCTTTATCATTGCGGAACTCAAAAGGCGCCCAATTCGGATCGGTGCCCACCGTAATTACCGGATGTTTGCTTAACCAGTCAATCTCAACTGGTGTTAATCCTATTGGGTTGGAATTATTCGTATTATCCACGATTAGTGAATCTTTGTCAGCAATGGTTGAATTTGCAACCGAACAAAGGGAATAGCTGAATACAATCAAAAACGTGATGATAAAAAATCTTTGCAGCGTCTTCATTTTTGTAGTTTTTGTGTTAAATTACAACCAGAAGAAATGAAATACCAAGGCCGGAAAAGCAAAAGCAGGTTCATTAAATCACTTATTTGCTTTGAAATTTACTTTGCGAAACCCACGTGAAAAACACCAATTCCATTCAAATATATTCAATTTTTGCTCGAAAACAATTTTTAGTATCTCTTTTTTTCAATAGTTCGTTAAATTTTCAGGCCGCCAAAGTACCATACAATAATAGTTC
>JBBISE010000287.1:0-2736 GCA_037441445.1 Salinivirgaceae bacterium | reverse complement strand
TTCGTTTCATTTAGAAGCAATTCAGACACTTAACGATGAGGAACAATCCCTTTGCACCCTTCCTGATAAATAAATTGCTTCCCCATCAATAATGCCATTTTCGGGGTCTATTTTTTCAAGTGGAGCAACTGCAACGGCAAGTCTTATACCATGTTCATTGAAATATTTTAAACGATTCCACTTTTCCGATTTTTTGTTAAACTCAAATGTTTTTACATAGGTCTTTAGCAAAAGGGCTATTCTTAAAGCATATTTAGGCGATTTTAAGGCACACTCAATATAATCACCTTGCACTAATCTGCCGTAAAATGAATATTTCTTGTATTTTTTGTCAAATCAGACAACAGTTCTTTTATGCCAATTTCAAGCTGCCTCTTTTCTTCCTCGAATAAAGAAGTATATGAAACAACGTCGGCTGAAATAATAGAGTAATTCATGAGAATTAATTTATCGGCCAATATACTGATAATTTTGATTTATCGGTAATAAAACCGATATTTCTAATGCATATATGCGTATTATTATATATTGTATATTGTAAAATACATGGATAAGGTTTTTAGATACAAAAATACTAATTGTTTCATTTCAGAAGGGCACATTTGGGAAAACAGAAAAAAATCTTCCCGAAATGTGATATACTTTCAAAAAAACACCGAAAAAAATACAACTGTTTTTATCTTTGCGGAACAAACGGAAAGGAGGACTTCCATTCTGTACTTTTTTTTATTTAACTTTCTAAACAGTAATGAGATGAGGAAATGGCGTATTGAAGATTCCATGGAGTTGTACAACATCAAAGGTTGGGGACTAAGTTATTTTTCGGTCAACGACAAGGGAAACGTTGTTGTAACTCCACGCGAAGGTGACTTTAAAGTTGACCTTAAAGAATTGGTTGATGAACTTCAATTACGCGATTTATCCACACCCATGCTCATTCGTTTCCCGGATATTCTCGATACCCGTATCGAACAGATGTCCAGTTGCTTTAAGCAGGCACAGGAGGAATATGACTATAAGGGACAAAATTTCATAATCTATCCCATCAAAGTGAATCAGATGCGCCCTGTTGTCGAGGAAATTGTTAACCACGGAAAGAAATTCAACATTGGCCTGGAAGCGGGTTCAAAACCCGAACTGCACGCCGTAATTGCCATTAACACCGACAACGATTCCCTGATTATTTGCAATGGTTACAAAGACGAAGATTACATTGAACTGGCCTTACTGGCACAGAAAATGGGTCGAAGAATTTTTCTTGTTGTCGAGAAATTAAATGAGCTTAAACTTATTGCCACCGTGGCCAAACGTTTGAAAGTGAAGCCCAATCTGGGAATTCGCATAAAATTGGCCAGCTCGGGAAGTGGAAAATGGGAAGACAGCGGCGGCGATGTCAGCAAATTTGGACTGACATCGAGCGAAGTGCTCGACGCACTGGAAATCCTGGAAAGATATAAAATGCGCGAAAGCCTTCAGTTGGTGCATTTCCACTTAGGAAGCCAAATTACCAAAATCCGTCGGATAAAAACTGCACTGAGAGAGGCAGCACAATTCTTCGTCCAGATATCAAAACTGGGGTTTGATCTGAAATTTGTGGACATTGGCGGTGGGCTGGGCGTCGATTACGACGGAACACGCTCGTCGGACAGCGGCAGCAGTGTCAACTATACCATTCAGGAATATGTAAACGATGCCATTTCAACCTTTGTGGATGCCGCCGACAAGAACGAACTCCCCCACCCTAACGTCATTACCGAATCGGGGCGCTCGCTGACAGCACACCATTCCATCCTGGTTTTTGAAGTTCTTGAAACAGCTGGTTTACCAAAATGGGGAAACGATGAAGAAATTGTTGAGGCCGACCACGAGTTGGTACACGAACTATACAACCTGTGGGAAAACCTGAACCAGCCACGGATGTTTGAAAGCTGGCACGACGCCCAACAAATCCGCGAGGAAGCGTTAGACCGGTTTAGCCTTGGGTTACTCGATTTGCACACCCGTGCCCAGGTTGAACGCCTTTTCTGGACCATTGCCAATGAAATTTACAGCATGACCCAGGAAATGAAACACGTTCCCGAGGAATTACGACAGCTGCCAAAAATCCTGTCTGACAAGTTTTTCTGCAACTTCTCGCTGTTCCAATCGCTACCCGATGTATGGGCCATTGACCAGATTTTCCCCATCATTCCATTGCAACGACACGATGAAAAACCAGACCGATCAGTTACCATTCAGGACATTACCTGCGATTCGGACGGGAAAATCGATAACTTTATTGCCACCAAAAACTTTTCGTATTACCTTCCGGTACACTCTCCGAAACAACGCGAACCATACTATATTGGAGTATTTTTGGTAGGAGCATATCAGGAAATCTTAGGCGATTTGCACAACCTGTTTGGCGACACTAACGCCGTACACGTTTCCGTTGACAAAGATGGTTACACGATTGATCAAATTATTGACGGAGAAACAGTTGCCGAAGTTTTGGACTATGTTCAGTACAACTCGAAAAAGTTGGTACGGACAGTTGAAACCTGGGTAACATCGTCAGTTAAAGCAGGAAAAATTACTACCGAAGAGGGGAAGGAATTCTTGTCGAACTATCGCTCGGGTTTGTACGGTTACACGTATCTGGAATAAAAAAAAAAGGGGCTGTCTAAAAAGACTAGACAGTCCTTTTTTTTTTGTTAAAAAAATTGAATGTAAAAACATATATATCAATATTATTTA
>JBBISE010000286.1:0-2781 GCA_037441445.1 Salinivirgaceae bacterium | reverse complement strand
ATCAAAGCAAGATTGTTTTAACCAACAACCTTATGAAACTTGACAAGTAATAATTCTATCGTGGCTCTCAGGAAAGGCTTTGTTCAACACAATTTCAATAGGTTTTATCGTTGATAGTTCGTTTTGGGCTCGAAACATCTCGAGTGTCTCATCAAGCATATCTTTCAGCGATCCGGGTTTTTCCATTATTTTCAGATTGCCGGATTCAATTTTGGCTATGTCAAGAATATCATTTATTATGTTTAACAGGTACTTAGAACTCTGGTTGATAACTTTTACATAGTAGTTGCGACGTTCGGGACTTGTATATTCATCGTTCAATAATTGAGAAAAACCTACAATGGCGTTCAGGGGCGTTCTGACCTCGTGCGACAGGTTAGACAGGAAAGCTGTTTTTAGTCTGTCCGCTTCCTCGGCGCGCTCTTTCGATCGGATTAATTCTTGTGTTAATGAGCACGAAATCCCATCGCAGTGTTTAATTGCTTTTAAACGAGCAATTTCCCATACTTGTCTGATAGTAAAACCGACTACACCTACAAAAACAGCCATATCAATTAATAACCAAACTTTCCCGGGGAAGGCATGTTTTACCACAAACAGAATTATTCCTGTTATTATCAGAAAAATAACGCTGAGCGAATAGCTTTTTACAATTTTTTTTAGCGTTTCCAGATGCTTCTGGAATTTGTTAAATAGTTCATTTCTATAAGTGAACATGATGTTGCAAATCAAAAATGGTCTTCAGTCACTACATTTTAATAATCTTCTGTTTCAGTTCCTCTTCAAAAATAAATTCGCCCTGTTCGACCCTTGTCAATGCCGAGCTTAATGATTGAAAGATTTCGGTTTTAAGCACAAATCCGCGAAACCCGGTTTCGATAAGTTTCTCTATAACGGCATTCTTGACGTCCATAGTAATGGCAATGACTCTAAAATGAGGGAAATCCCACAATAGTTTTTGTGTGGCAACAAAGCCATTCATGTTGCCCATGGTCAGATCCATAAGGATTATATCAGCCTGTGACAGGTTGGGTAGCCTTAAAAACTCTTCGCCATCAAAGGCTTCCCCAATAACGGTATGTTTCAGTCTGTTTTCAACAAAAAATCGAAGGTCGGAACGGAAATGCGCGTTATCATCTACTAAAATCAGTTTCATCGCACTTTTGGTTATATGGTTATCTCTTTTACAAAAATAGAGCATAGTCAAGCCCTAAGAGGTAGGGAAAGAACCAAAAACCGGGTGGTGAAAACCATAATTCGGATTAGGGTTTACTCTATGGTCTCATTTTGTGGGATGTTTTGCAGAGGATGTCTAAAAAGTCCCCGATTTGTCATTGCGAACGCAGTGAAGCAATCTAATGAGCCTGATAATAAGTTGATTGCTTTGTCGTTCCTCCTCGCAATGACGTCGATTTATGACTTTTTGGACAGCCCCTACATCGAAACCAACAAATAAAAAAGGCCACATACCCTGTATGCAGCCCTTATTTCTCTGGTTCTTTATTTTGATTAACTATATCCCAATTCGCGGAAAAAGTCCGAGTATTTTTTGTCTTCTTTCTGAATGTGGTTTACGAGCCAACTTTTCAGGAAGTTATAGGTTTCTCCGGTTACGTGCAAATTGCCTGATTTATATTCGGAAATAAGTCCAACCAATTTTTCTTTGAACTTTTCGTGAGCCGAAATGTGTTCGTTTAATCCCGGGTATTTGTACATCCTCATTTTACGCTCCTCGGCCTGAAAGTGATAATTAACGTAATCCGATAATTCTTTGAATATCTTTTCAATAAGGTCTTTTGCTTTCCCCTGCATCATGCTGTCATGCAGGTTCTGTAAAATTTCAAGAAGTTTTTGGTGGTGTTTGTCGAATTCCGGTACTTGAACACTGTACGCCGGATACCATGAAAAAATTCCCATAATCTGAATATTTTAAGTTAGCGTTACCACAAACTTACACAACTAATCGCGAAATTGTTTAGGGGTAAATTCTATTTTTGACATAGGGTTTACACTAATAATCGTCGAATTTGACTTTTGCGACATCATATCTCAACCAACTTGTTTTTGATGGCATACAAAACCAGGTTAATGGTGTTTTTCGTGTCGGTTTTTTGCAATAGTTTCGACCTGTGTGCTTCAACCGTTTTTATGCTTTTGTTTATTTTGTCAGCAATTTCAGTTGGGGTAAGCCCCTGACAAAGCAGCTGCAGCACTTCCATTTCCCGCTCCGTTAACTCGGGGGGGATAATTTTCTGTTGGGTTTGAGGAGCCTGGTTGTATTTTTGGATTATTTGCAAAAGCAAATCGTTAGAAAAATAGCTTTCACCGGCCAAAATCATCTTTATGGCTCTTTCTAGTTCCCTTTTCCCCGAGTTTTTCCAAATAAAACCTTTCGCCCCCGCGTTAACCATGTCGAGGTAAATGTCACGTTCGTCGGCCATCGTCAGGGCAAGAACTTTTAACATCGGATGTTTTTCAACAGCCCTTTGTGTTGCCTCAATGCCGTTAATAATGGGCATCTCAATATCCATCAACACCAAATCGGGTGTGTTTATTTCTATCTTTTCAAGGAAATCGAGGCCGTTTTCTGCCTCGCCAATCACTTCGCCTAATTCCTCGTGTTCAATAATCAGGCGAATACCTTCGCGGAAAAGCGAATGGTCATCAACGATCATTATTTTCGGTACTTTTGTCATAACAACGAAATGAGATTGCAACATTAATGGCTACTTGTAAAGTTTCACCACGTTGTTGGGTGTAAAGTTTAAGATTTCCCGACTT
>JBBISE010000285.1:0-2784 GCA_037441445.1 Salinivirgaceae bacterium | reverse complement strand
CGAAGCCCCCTATTTTCGGGAATTTGACGACGGGTAGTTGCAAGTTGGGTTAAAATTGTGGCTAATGTAATTTCAAATTACTGGATATCAGCTCCCACCAAGGGCGATATCCTAAAAAGGGGCAAAAAGTACGAAATTGCCTGGGAAGGCTTCCGTCCTGGCGCCTCGGTGCGTATTACAGCCCATTTCCCCAATGGCAGGATTGATGAAATTGCCACCTATGTTACCGGAAAATCGTACCAGTGGAAGGTGAAGGGACCAGCCGGAAAAGGGGCACACATCAGGGTTACCGAAATGGAGAACAAAAGCGCCTTTGCCAAAAGCAGCAACTTTACCATTAAACGGAAAGTTCCCATGGTGGCGCAACTTGGAACCGTTGCTGCGGCAACCGGGGCAGTCCTGTTTTTGTGCTGAAACCACTTCCCGCCGAACCGTTGCCTTATCCGCCAAACTCATCGAAATAGGCTGATTTTAAATAATGACCTTACTTACAACGAAATACTAAAATGTTTAACCATAAAATTCTGTTTACTATGAACAACAAAGGAAAAATTGCCATAATCGTGATAGCCATGGTTTTGGTGAACGTTAATGCGGCTTTCTCTACCATTCGTAGGGTTAACAATAATTCGGGCGTTACCGGGACGAATGTCTATGCTACTTTTGCTGCGGCTTATTCGGCATCTGCAGCAGGAGATACCCTCCTTGTGGAAGGCTCAATAACCAGTTATGGAGACATAACTTTAACAAAAAGACTGGCTATCTTTGGCCCCGGATATGACCTAAATCAAAACCCTGAAACGCAAGCAACCCTTGTCTCCGCAATTTTTGGGTCCGTTACTTTCAACGCTGGGTCTGAAAATTCCAAAACTGTTTTATGTGCATACCCCAGTTAACGGAAATTTTACCGATTCCCCAACGCTGCCTCAATTCCGTGGAGGATTTGTCTTTGCCGATGATGCCGGTTTCGAGTTGCGTATTCCGGTGCGTCAAAACGTCACCAAATCATTCACTTTGCTGACTGAGCCTGATGATGATTTCTCGACCCAATGGACGATCCCTATGGAGTTGACATCCAAATACATTCGCAATACCTATCTGGGATTTGGAATGCACGCCAATGCATCGGTAAGCAAAGACCGGTTTGATGTAATGGCCACACCACGCTTCCTTGCCTTTGCCGATGCTACGTTCCATCACCCCAGGTATTTCTATCCAAACTTTGCCACCGACATTGTGCCTATGAGCGACAGCCATATTTGGGATTTCACCGCCGAGACCAGCTTCGATGGCGAGATTGCCACCCTTGAGTGGGACAATCAGAAAGCCCAATGGCTTGGAAATAGCCTTAAGTTGCTCGATGTCAGTCCGTTGACACTGGTCGATATGAAAGCAACCAACCACTACTCGTTTTTCAGCAACGGAAAACGCGAATTTAAAATTTTGTACGGATCGCAGGAATTCATCAACAACGCGTTGGTGTTGGAAAACACCATTCTTGGCGATTGTTACCCCAACCCGTTCGAAGAAAAAACGGTTATCCCTGTTTATGTGCAGGGCGACGAATCGGGCTACAGCCAGGTTGAGTTAAGCATTTATTCCATTGATGGCCGCAAAGTGGCAACCATATGTAAGGGAACCATCCGCAACGGTTATCATGAATTGAATGGAACGGCGGAAACGTGCGCGGCTTTAAAACCGGAATTTACCTCTACACCTTGAATAATTTTACCGATGGCATCACCCAGACAAAACGGATGGTGGTAGTTAAATAAAACCAACATGAGAACACCAGCCTTACTACTCGCCATTGTCTGCCTTTCTGCGTTGACGGCAAGGGCACAGACAGCCGAAGGGACAAGCAAAGCCTCCTTCATCAGCATTGGAAAGTGGAAACACGCCAACGCCGATGTCGATAAAGATATTCCCGTTGCCAAAACCCCAAATGCAAATATTATTGCCTTAGTCATTGGCAACGAGGATTATAAAACGCATCAACCCTGATTAAATACCGAAGCGAATGTGGATTATGCCGAAAACGATGCCCGGATTTTCAGGGATTATCTGGTAAAAACGCTGGGGGCTGATCCCAATAAGGTCGATATGCGCATAAATGCAACCACAGCCCAAATGAAACAGGGCATCAGTAAATTAGTGCGCCTTGCCGAGATTGCCAACGGCGAAGCCGAAATCTTTTTTTACTTTTCCGGGCACGGTCTTCCCGACGAAGTTACAAAAGATGGTTATCTTATTCCTGTTGACGTTTCCGGCATGGACGTGAAAAACGGGATTAAAATTGACGACTTGTATGCCCAGTTAACCGAGCAACCAGCCGCCAGAATTACTGTAGTCCTGGATGCCTGTTTCAGTGGTGGAGCACGGAACCAGGGCCTGGTTGCCCTGAAGGCGGTGAAGGTAACAGCCAAAGGACCCAAAATTTCGGGGAACATGGTTATTTTTACCTCCAGTACCGGTCAGGAATCGTCGGCCGTTTACCGCGAAAAGGGACACGGGTACTTTACCTATTTCTTCCTGAAAGCCCTGCAGGAGTCCAAAGGCGATATTACCTACAAAAAACTGTTCGATACTGTTCGTAAAAAAGTAGCCGAAGAAGCTGTTCTTCGAGAGAACAAGGCACAAACCCCGCAAGCCCTTTCCAGTACTACGGTTGGGGACAGGTGGCATAACTGGAAGTTTTTAGAATAGAAAGTCTCGTAACTATTTGTTAAGGGGGCTGTCTAAAAAGACTAGACAGTCCTTTTTTTTTGTTAAAAAAATTGAATG
>JBBISE010000284.1:0-2798 GCA_037441445.1 Salinivirgaceae bacterium | reverse complement strand
TTAAATCAAAGCAAGATTGTTTTAACCAACAACCTTATGAAACTTGACAGTTAATAAGTCGGCTATTGGATGATAAATTTCATACTTAGTCTTTAAATATGGTTTGATTTCTGAAAACTCCTCCTGACGGATATATGGCGGATTCCCAATCACCACATCAAAGCCCACAAAGTCGCCATCGTTGTTGAGTACTTCGGGGAACTCGAAACGCCATTCGAAAGCGTTTTCATATATTTTGTTGCTTTTTATCTCCTCCATTTTTTTTGTCAGAAGGGCAATCTCTTTTTCAAGTTTGTCTTGCTCCTTTTTTCGTTTCTTTTCCAAGTCCTTTTCACTCATGCCATATGGCACTTCGGGTTCGAACAGGAAGTTTCCGGTAAAGCGATTGTATAATTCGTTGGCCAATTTGTCGAGCCGACTTTTAAGCGGATCGTTACTCCTGATTTCGAAGGTAAAATCCTGCTTTATGTTCAGGATAAGTTGCTCCATTTCCCGTTTTATGCTTTTATCATTGGTATTTCTGTAGGTGGCAATGGCCAGACGATAGCTCTCGATGCTCCATTTCTTGCTTTTTAAGGCTGTTTTCAGGTTTGCATTTAAGGGATAGCGGCTAACCAGCGAGTTTCCGCATTTTATGTTAATGTCGATGTTGGGGAGGGTTTGTAATTCAGGCAGAGACGTTGCGTGCAACGTCTGTACGGAATTTGAATCCTGAATGTAATAGGCATTTTTCAGCAATTCAATCCAAAGGCGCAAGCGGCATATTTTCACCGAGTTGGGGTTTATGTCCACCCCAAAAAGGCAATTTTCTATAATGGTTTGTTTTTCGTGAAACAGGGTTTCCTGTATGCGTTGGCTCTCTTTGTTGATTGGTGTGTAGGAGAAAAGGATGTCATCGAGGCTTATCAATACCAATTCGTCGTTTACCACCTCGACCTTATAGTCGTTAATGGGCTCAAAATGCTTATCGACAAGAATTTTAAGTTCGCTTTTTATGGCAATAATTTCATTGAGTGCCGACACTAAAAAGTGCCCTGAACCAACGGCAGGGTCGCAAATTTTCAGACTGTTTATTATTTCATTCGCTTCCTTGCGTACTTTTTTTCGGTCTCCTTCTTTTATAGCATCCTGAATATCTTCTTTTAACTCGGCAAAATCGTTACATTTCCACCCCTTAGCCTCGTTAAATTTCTGTACCACTGCCCTGCGAATGGTTTCACGGCACATGTACATGGTTATAAACCCGGGAGTAAAGAACGAACCATCTTTGTAACCGTTAATTTTCTCGAAAATTAGCCCAAGAACCGAGGCATTTATCAGGGTTTTGTTCTCCTCCTGAATATCCTCGGAACCTTCGCTGCTAAAATCGTAGGCGTTTAGAAATTCAAACAGGTATTCCAACGGGTTGATGTCGCCTGTCCGCTTTTTTCCAACAGAATCTTTTAAAACCGTTTGAGAGAATATAGGAATGGGTTTGATATTTTGCAACTGACTTATAAAAAGCGCATTGTGCTCTAAGTCGGTGGGTTCGAACAGCGAACTGTTCAGATAAGGTACTTTTTCAAAAGCGTGTTTAACATTTTCCTTCCGTTCGCTATGTTTTCGGGCAAGTACCTGAAAGAAAAGGCTGTTCAGGTCATCGTAATCTTTTATCTTTTCAAAGCTCAGAAACTCGTATTCCTTATTTCCTTTACCTGCAGTGAGCCTGTCGAATCTGTGATATGCCAACAATTGCGCTTCCAGCAATTTCATGAACAGAATCCGGTTAATCCATGTAATACAGAGTTCAAGACCAATGTTAAAAAGCCGTTCCTGATAGGTTTCTCCAAATTGGCTTTTATTGGGTAATCGGGATATTTTATCAAGGCTGTCAATCTGAATAATGGCACTTTCGAGCATTGAACTGTCGTTCCGTTCGCCCTCTTTTTTGCGTTCAATGAGTTTTTTGCTGCCCTCTTTGGTTTCAGTCAGGCCAATTATGTGAAGTAATTCGCTGTAAAATCGTTTGTCAAGGGTATTGCTGTCGTTGGTAAACGGCAATTTCAAAAGGTGTTCGGGAGAAAGGATTTTAAACAGGGGAATCAGCTTGTTATCATCAGTTTTGTCGGCATTCAGCAGTGGTTTACGGAAATCTTGAATGTTGAAGTGGGTAAATTCAATATCCGTAACGTTTTCATTTATAAATGGTTCAACAATTTGTTTGTAAAAGAAATCGGTTTTTGTGTCGGCTAAACGTCCCTCCTCAAAATCGGTGAACTGTTTAACAAGGGTCTTGTTTTGGGCAAACAGTCGGTCGAAAACCGAGGCATCGAACACAAACCATTCGTTTATGTTTGTGGCAATCAAGTGTTTAATTTCTACGTTTTTATGGATAATCCGTTCGCGTAAATAATACAAAACCAACTCATGTAAGGCTTTTGCATTTACTTTTTCCGATGTAAGCATCTCAGCCTTGTTTGTTGGCTTTTTGGCTTCAATAATTACCCCAACGGTTGTAGTAGCGGTGTTACCGTTGTGAATTACAAGGTCGTTGCGTCCTTTGGTATTTATGAAATAGTTTGGGTCGTAGTGCGTCTTTTTCAGGAAATCGGAAACAATATTTTTATGAAACTCCTCCGATTCAGCATCATTCATGCTATTAAGCAATCGGGTAAGGTTTGCTTTAAAAACCTCGATATCCGACCTATTGGGTTTAACCTTTAAAAAAGCCTTGTTTAGGGTTTTGCGCAGTGTAAGGATATGTAATTTCATATGTTTATAATTTTTCGGTTTACGGCCATATGGAACTTCATGCCGAC
>JBBISE010000283.1:0-2831 GCA_037441445.1 Salinivirgaceae bacterium | reverse complement strand
TCGGCATGAAGTTCCATATGGCCGTAAACCGAAAAATTATAAACATATGAAAAGTATTGTTGGACTTCCTGTTGCCGCTTTATTCTCCATTGGCCTGCTGGTTTGGGAAGTCAGGTTGTGGAAAGGGAATTCAGAGGAAAGACGTAATGAAACAACCTTTTTGTTGCTTATAATTCTACCTATACTGTTGGTAATCGCCTTCCATTCCATTACATGGTATTTTGGCACCGGAGCACTGGCACTGCGACGATTCATGGCATTGATTGTTCCCCTTTTTGCAATTGGCGCCGTTCGCGGGTATGAGGTACTAGAGTCGTTTTTAACATTTAGAAAATCGATAGTGGTGATTCTCCTTCGTATTGGCCTAGTTGTCTTGTTATGGACAACCGTTATTTCCTTTTACTCATTGCCGGTGAAATATAATCCAATGGAAATAACCATTAAGGAGGCTTGCGATTGGATAAAATCCGAAGGTTTATCGGGCAGGCCAGTCTTCTTTTACGACCACTACGTTTCTTTTTTTCTTGATAAAAATCCCTTTGATCCCCGTCAAGCGCGGGAGCGGGTTTATCATGTTTCTCAACCTTCAAAGGATTTACCCACCGGAGCTTTGGTTGTTTGGGATTCTCAATTTGCTGAAAGTCACGGAAAACTCTCTTTTGAATCGCTGGTTCGTTGTCCGGATTTTCGATTGCTCGAGTCTTTCAAAGTCGATCAGAAGAGGCATCCCACGCTTTTTTATGAAGTGCATGTTTTTGAAAAAATTGATGCTAATCCATGATAAGAAATGTAAGATATGAGGATGGATGTGAATTCAAAAAGCCTCTCATTTTGGGCTTTCCTGGTGAGTATGACAATGGTAATTTTCACCAACTTCAATCTGGCACGGTGGAATAGACTCGACACTATTGTTACGGATGTAATTGAGTATTATGGCTATCTGCCAGCCTCTTTTATTGAACAGGATCTGGCCCTAAAATTTCACGATCAAAAATCGATAGAACAGGGCAAGAAATATTGGTACCATACCACTCCAGAAGGAAATAGGGTTTTCAGGTTTACCATGGGGCTTTCTTTTTTGTACGCTCCCTTTTTTCTTGTTGCACATCTGTATGCTAACACGGCAGGAGTCGAGCCGACCGGTTTCACGGTTCCCTATCACTTTTCTGTTGCATTAAGTTGTCTGTTTTATTTGTTCTGGGGATTGTGGTTGCTGCGTAAAGTTTTGCTAACGTTTTATTCCGAGATAGTTACGGCATTTACCCTGCTGCTTGTGGTTCTGGCCACTAATCTTTTCTTTTATGTAACAAATATGCCCGGCATGTCACACGCCTACAACTTTTCCCTAGTCTCGGGGCTACTTTGGCTTACTATCAAATGGCATGAAAAGCCAGCATATTGGCATTCGCTTTTTATTGGCATAATTCTGGGTTTATTATTGTTAATCAGGCCAGTAAATGGACTCTTTATACTAATCCCAGTGCTCTATGGTCTGAATTCCAAATTCGACTTGGTAGAAAAATGGAAGTTGATGCAGACACATGTATGGCATTTGGTATTAGCATCGTTGGCTGTTTTTTTTGTTGTTTTGCCACAATTGGTTTACTGGAAATATGTTACAGGGAGTTTTATATACTATTCTTATGGCGAGGAGAAATTCTTTTTTTCTGAGCCCATCATTCTTCGGGGTTTGTTCGGTTTTCGCAAGGGATGGTATATTTATACACCCGTTATGTTGTTTGCAACTATTGGAATAGGGTGGGTAAGGAAACATGCAAAGAACTTTTTTTGGCCAATTGCGGTTTTTATGCCCATAAACATCTGGATTTTGATGAGTTGGTGGTGCTGGTGGTATGGTGGTGGTTATGGACAAAGAACACTCATTGATTCTTACCCCCTTATGGCTTTTGGATTAGCATCGTTTTTATCTATAATTTTTGCTCTAAAACAAAAACTAATTCGGGTTGGAATGGTTGTGTTGATGTTTTTGCTTTTGGGCTTAAACCAAATTCAGACAGCCCAGGCTCGTTGGAACTGCATTCACTATGACAGTATGAACATGAAATACTACTTTGCTGTTTTTTGCCGGATTCCGTGCCCTCCCAGCGCAAAAGATCTCTTGACACCGCCAGATTACAATGCAGCCCTGAAAGGAAATAGAAAACAATAACCACAACATTCAACGGATTTTGGTTAACTATTGGAAGCAAAGCGAACTGATAATAAACACCGTATCTCCGTTCGGAATGAAACCAAACCTGAGCAAAAATTTTAGTATATTTGTAAGAAAATATTAACTATGCAAGGATTTGAAATAGGTCGTTATTTCGAGGAATTTGAAGTAGGCCAAACCATAAATCACAGCACTTCGAAAACCATTTTCGAAAGCGACAACAACTTTTTTTCATTATTAACAATGAACCATCATCCAGTGCACACCAATGTCGATTATGCTGAAAAAGAGCAACACGGACAAGTTTTAGTGGTTGGAACTCTCGTTTTTAGTTTAGCCGTTGGATTTACGGTCCCGGATGTAAGCGGAAAGGCCATTGCCAACTTGGGTTACGAAGACATTCGTCACCTGAACCCCGTATTTGTTGGTGACACGCTGTATGCCCGGACCGTGGTTTTGGACAAGCACGAATCAAAGTCCAAGCCCGACCGTGGAATAGTGTATGTCGAGACAGTGGCATACAACCAAAATGGGATTGATGTGTTGAGTTTTAGAAGAAAAGTATTGGTAAAAAAACAATAATTAAATGCATTCTGACCACACGAAACCCCCATGGCAAGTAAATTTTGACACACAAGAGAATGATTATAGCTTTGCA
>JBBISE010000282.1:0-2833 GCA_037441445.1 Salinivirgaceae bacterium | reverse complement strand
GTGTCAAGATTTGGTTGGCATGTTCGTTTCATTTTGGTAACGCAAGCGCCCTTGCTCATGGCTCTAACTGGTTTGCCATTCACGCCTGCGCCTGGCCCGCAGTTTTGTCAGGCCACAACGCATCGGGCATTCGTGCCTAAATAACCATAAGTACTGCTCACACAAAAAAAGCGCTTAAGTATAAACCGAAATTTGCATTGACTTTTTTAGCAGACCCTAAATAACACATAAAGACTTATAAAATGCGTACAAAACTCGCCTCTTTATGGAGTTCAACCATTAGGTACTCTTATAATCATAGCCTAAAAATTCTTCACTTCTCTCGAAATAACACATCAACAATTGCCTTTACTCTGTTGAAATACGCATAATTAGAAAAATATTTTATGATTTTAAAGCACACATATAAATTACATATATAAAATCAAAATTCTCTCCCCCTTTTTTTATCCCCAAAAATTTGCAATTCCAGATTTTTCTGTCTTATATTTACAGTGTCGTAGTCAAGTAATACACCAATAATCTAAAATGACAGATATGATACAAATTCAAAACATCACTTTCGGATACCGCAGAAAACCGAAATTGTTCAATGACCTTAGCCTTAACCTTGGGTTTGGTAACATTTACGGCCTGTTTGGTGTCAACGGAGCAGGCAAAACTACCCTTCTGAAACAAATTGGGGGCCTACTGAAACCTACCATGGGCGAAATATCCATTAACAACTTTAACGTAGCCAGCCGCAGCGCCGAGGCATTAGCCAACGTGTTTCTGGTACCCGAAGAATTCGCCCTGCCATCGGTAAAAACAAGTTGTTTTGTGGCGTTGAACGCTCCGTTCTATGCCAATTTCAACCACCAACTTTTTGAAACCAGCATGCGCGAGTTTGAAATGTATGGCGATGAAAACCTGGCTGCCATGTCATACGGTCAAAAGAAAAAGTTTATGATCTCCTTTGGACTGGCAACGCAAACACCGCTTTTGTTGCTCGACGAGCCCACCAATGGCCTCGATATCCCCTCAAAAAGCCAGTTCCGCAAAATTATGGCACAAGTGGCCACCGAGGATCGTTGCTTTGTTATTTCCACGCACCAGGTTCGCGACCTTGCCTCCATGATTGACCACGCCGTGATGGTGGACAAAGGCCGCATTGTGTTCAACCAAAGCATGTTGGACATTTCAAAGAACCTGACATTCAAACACGTTACCTGTGAAATGCCATCGGGTGTTGTGTATTCTGAAGAAACCGTATCGGGGAAAAACATCATTTGCAAAACCTCGGGCGACGAATCGGAAGTCGATTTGGAAATCCTCTTTAACGGTGTTGTCAAGAACGCCCAGTCTATTAACGAAGCCATTAAAACCCTGTAACCATGGAAACCCTGAAACATTTTTCAATCAAACGTGCAAGCCTGCTTTTACAAAGGCACATTTTGTACAACCTTAAAACCTACATGATTAGCTTTGCAGCCGTTGGCGGTATCTTAATCTTTATCAGTCTTATGAATACCTGGTCAGAAGGCGGTCAATTTCAGGAAGTGGTATTCCACACCCTGGGACAAGTCTTTTTCTTTATTGGCGGAGCGCTTATAACTTCCAACATATTCAAGGAAATTGGCTCGAAACATCGCGGCTGGTTTTATATGATGTTGCCGGCCAACCCGTCTGAAAAACTGCTCTCGTACTGGCTATTAACCTCTGTGGGATATGCCCTTGTTGCTTCCGTTGCCCTTTCGGTTGCATCGTTGGTAGCATCCCTGTTTACAACCATGTTCTTTAAAACCACTTTTTACGTATTTAACCCTCTTGAAAGTCAGCATCTTACTCTGGCATTGCATTATTGCATTGTTCAAAGTGTATTTTTCCTCGGTGCCGTCTATTTCGAAAAGAACAACTTCCTGAAGACCATTTTGTCCGTTTTCTTGTTTCAAATGGCTTTAGCCATTATCGGGGGAATCATTGGAAAGATTGTATTTGGTGATTGGAATATTGAAGCATCAAGTTTTAATCTTGAGAGCGAAGGATTATTCACAACCATAATTCCCAACGTTGCCAGAATATTCTATTACGGCCTCATGGTTCCGTTCTTCCTGACAGTAAGTTATTTCAGATTAAAAGAAAGGGAGATATAGTTATGCAATTCGCTGAACAACAACCCATTTATATGCAAATTGCCGACATTTTTTGCGAAAACATTTTGTCAGGCAAATGGCAGCCCAACGACCGAATCCCTTCCGTGCGCGATGTAGCCGTCTCGATGGAAGTAAACCCCAACACCGCCATGCGCTCGTTCGATTTTCTGCAAAGCAAAGACATTATTTTCAACAAGCGCGGCATTGGATATTTCGTGAGCGAGGCCGGCAAAGACAAAGCCCTGGAATATAAGCGCGAAGAGTTTTTAAACAAAACCGTTCCCGATTTCTTTCGCACTATGTACCTTTTGGGCATTGCCTACCGCGATCTGGAAAAATATTACAACGAACAGGTGCAACCCAAAAATTGATTTTGGTTCCGTGATTTCGTACCTTAGCACAAAAGGGGCTGTCCAAAAAGTCATAAATCGACGTCATTGCGAGGAGGAACGACAAAGCAATCAACTTATTATCAGGCTCATTAGATTGCTTCACTGCGTTCGCAATGACAAATCGGGGACTTTTTAGACATCCTCAATACCAATAGACCCACACGCAGCGTGGGGTTAACAAACGATAAAGTTTTAAGAATCCTGAATGGGTTTAAAAGTCAAAAGATCAGTAATCAACGAAAAAAACAGAAATCAATGGGGCTGTCTAAAAAGACTAGACAGTCCTTTTTTTTTGTTAAAAAAAATGAA
>JBBISE010000281.1:0-2907 GCA_037441445.1 Salinivirgaceae bacterium | reverse complement strand
TTAACCGAAAATATAAACATATGAAAATGGTGATAGAAAACAATCTAAAGGTCATACGACTCCGATACTTGGTTTTGCGTCCAAATATAAGAAAAAGTATTGGAACAATTCACAACTCTTTTATATTGAATGATTTATTAATTGAAACGAGAGTTCATCAATCCAACCTTCCTTTGTCCTGAGCCATTGGCGTTTGCGTCCGCAGGGCATAAAACCCAGCGACTCAAACAGCCGTATGCTCGATTCGTGGCCATCAGGGATGGTACAATACAACTGTTTCAACAATAAGAAGTCGAATGCGTAGCGGATCAATATTTTTAATGTTTCTGAAGCGTATCCTTTTCGTCGGTTTTCGTCTCCGGCAATCAAAATTCCAACTCCGGCGCGACGGTGGAAAGGATCAAAGTTGAACATATCAATGGCTCCAACCACCGTTGACTGGTTTTCATTGGTCTCAATCATCAACCGAAGCTGATGGGTTGTGTAAATATCACGGTTGGCCGATTTTACATATTGGATTATTTCGGCTTTGCTAAAAGGCACTATGGTTGAACTTATTAACCAAATTTCGGGGTCATTTTCCCATTCGAAAATGTTATCGGCATCCTCGGGTTCAACCGCCCTCAGGCGCACTCTTTCACCGGTTAATGATAAGCTCATGGTCTTTTTATTTTTGTAATGGTTAGTATGGCTGCACTTCCAAATCCCAAGGCTTTAAGCTGCTTTTGACGTTGCCTTGCCTGGTCGAAACTTTCGTTAGCATAAATGTAGCGAAAAATGCCATTAAAATCAACAATAGTGGAAATTTTTTCAGAGTCGGGGAAAACATTCACATTTAGCGGTTGGGCAGCCGATCGAATTTCAACAAAAAACGACTGATTTTCAACCATATCAGACAATCCTTGAATGTCATTTTCCCGCAAATGCCTAAGACGTTCTTTCTCTTCGTCGTACAGGGCAATGTAGGCCTCTTTGAAAACATCAATGTTGATTTTCTGGAGTATTGCAGCCGTCTCTGAATAAGAAGCGAATTTTCCTAAACAGTACCTGGTTTTTTTGCCGGAGTTGTCAATCCAAATATTTTTATAGCCCAAGGCATTGATTTTTTGAATTTTATCGCGGGTCATCCCCTCTTGTCCTGAAGTCAGCACCAGAGTATAAATGTGGTTGTCGGTTCCTGTCCTACCTGTCTTTAGTTCTGACACATCGACTACGGCATATTGTGGATAGGGTTCCTTGTTGATTACCAGCGAAAATACCCTGTTCTCAGGAAAAAAATCGTCTGTCCAATTAGTGGACAATGTGCCATTGCAGCCGCAACGCCTTGAGATTTCGGGCACCACCATGCCATCCATTCCGCTGTTGTGCCATAACTGTCTTACCTCGGTTAGCCTCTTATGAGCAATATCTGTCAACGTGCCGCCACTTCCTAAACACATATTTATTTTGGCTTCAACATCAGAATGGATTCTGGCTTGTAGCCAAAAATTCAGCTCCTGCCTTTGATACGAATCCAACGCTACGGAATCTTTTGGAAATAAAAGCGGAAATGAGTTTTCTGTGCCAAAACCAGCATTTTCAACGGCAAAATCAACAATGTACGTTTCGTATGGGTATTTTTGAGGAATAACCACCTCGCGTGAAATAGGATAAATGCCCTCGCCTGTTAAAACAAGGAAGAAGTGCTGCATGGGAATTTCTTTGAACTCGAAAATACCGGTCAGTGGATGAACTGTGGTTGTTCCTATTAATGTTCCCGTTGAATCAATAACCGAAATTTGCAATGATAAAGACCGGGATAAATTTCCTTTCCAAACAGCACCTTTAATGACTGGCAACGAGCGCCTTAATACCATATTGCTCTCTATCAACCCTTTCGCAGGATATTGGATAGTGTAACCAGAATCAAACCAACATACAAAATTTTCTGTTACAGGGCTTGTTTCTATTTTCCTTGTCAATAATGCATTGCGGTCATTTTTGTAAAATATAAATCGGTATTCATCGCTGAGCGAATTTACCACAGATCCGGCATTTAAAGGTTCTTGCCACAAAGCCGATTGGGACAAGGTTGAATAATAAATGTCAAATCCACCGAAGCCTCCAGGGCGGTCAGATGAGAAAAAAAGCACCGAGTCGTTCCCGTAAAAATGAGGATAGATTTCGTTGTGACCAGAATTGACAACTAAAGACATATTCTTAATAGTCAAATCATTATGACGGTCACCCAGAGTAACACTAAAAAGGTCGTACCCGGCAATAGCCCCCACTCTGCGGCTGGCAAAAACCAAAATCTGTCCACCGTTGTCGATGGTTGCAGAGTGAACCGGAAAACCTCCATTGAAAAAACCTTGAACCTTTTCGGGCTTCGAATATCGAGCTCTGTTTGTTCGCAGTAAATACAGGAATGATCGTGTTTTTTCGTCGGTAAACAGAATAATGGTACCTGCGAAATTTGATCCAACCATAATCAGGTTTTGGTCTTTGTCGGTGTAGGGAGGAAGTAAATCGGGCTGTCCCCAATCGTAACCATTACAGGTAATGACGAACGGAAATGCCACTTGCAGAGGGTGTTCCCGTTCTATTCCATTGAACGACATTTCGCGCTGAAATAAAAATTGAGTCCCGCCATTCAGTGCAACAGGGAAGTCTGCATTTTCAAGTATTTTGGCTTTTTCGATTTTGAAAGTTTTTTCCTCAAAAGTGGACTCATTGGCCGATTCGGAAAAATCCAAGTTGGGCATTGGAGATTGACCCTTTGCATATATTGCTTCGAAAATTAAAAGCAGAAAAACAAATCGGTTCATATTTAAATGGTGTACAATACGATGGATTCAACGTGGGTAGCAATTCAAGCAAAATTTGTTTTACAAAAGTACGGTTTTGAAGGAAAATAAGAGACGTAAG
>JBBISE010000280.1:0-2978 GCA_037441445.1 Salinivirgaceae bacterium | reverse complement strand
TATAAACATATGAAACACCTTACAACCCTATTCATTCTCACATCAATTTTTCAAATGCTGCAAAGTCAGCCATTGCAACCCTATGTCATTTATAATTCCTCGGGGGAGGAAGTGGTCTTTGAAGACATGGTAAAAACCGCTCTGGAGGCGGAACTTGTTTTCTTTGGCGAGTTGCACAACAACCCCATTGCACACTGGATGCAGCTGGAAATGCTGAAATCCTTTAAAGAGCAAACAGGTAGGCAAATTATGATTGGGGCGGAAATGTTCGAAACCGACAATCAATTGTTAATCAACGAGTATCTTTCTGGACTGATTCCCGAAAAGAATTTCGAAGATGAAGCAAAACTGTGGGACAATTATAGAACTGACTATAAGCCCATAGCCTTGTTTGCAAAAGAACATAAAATTCCGGTCATTGCCACCAATACACCCCGAAGGTACGCTGCTATGGTTAATCGTGGAGGTTTTGAGGCTCTTGATACCCTTTCCAACGAGGCAAAGATGTTGATTGCTCCCCTTCCAATTCCATATCATCCTGACCTTCCCGGGTACAAAGCCATGACAGAAATGCCCGCTATGCACGGAGCAAAAAGAAACTTTGATAACCTTCCCAAAGCACAGGCTTTAAAAGATGCCACGATGGCTCATTTTATCCTGAAAAACCACAAAGATCGAGGTTTGTTTTTTCATCTAAACGGTAGTTACCACACCCAGAACAACGAGGGAATCCTGTGGTATATTCAACAGCAGCTAAAGGGAATAAAAACAGTCACCATTACAACCATTAGCGTTGAAAATGTCCATTTGGTGAAGCCGGAAGAGTTAAAAACAGCTGACTTTACGATTTGTGTTGATGGGGATATGACGAACACCTATTAACTTATTTTTAAAAATATTCCGATAGCGTTTGTCCCGTTATTTTTTTGAACGACTGGTTGAAGGACGATTTGGAGTTGAACCCCGAGTCCATGGCGATGGCAAGGATACTGAAAGAGGAGAACTGGGGATTGGCCGCTCTTTTCTTAAACTCATCGACACGGTATTGGTTTATAAAATCGAAAAAGTTACGCCCCTCGAACAGGTTGATAACCTGCGATAAATGATGTACCGACACATTGAGCATCGAGGCCTGATTGCCCAAGGTTAGCCGTGGTTCCAGGTAAGGTTTTTTCTTGTCCATAAAATCGAGCAACTGAACGTGAATTTGTCGGGCACCGTCTGGTTTTAGCCCGGTTTTGTGGTATAAGCCTTTTTGTTTTTCTTCGTCATCACTTTCTTCGATATGAACAAAGGAAGTTGTTTCGTTAAATATGCCCCTGTACCTTATTCCGTAAAATCCAATGAAAACAATAAACAGAATTATCATGGTGTAGAAAATCAACTTGAGATTTAAGGGTGTGGCAATATGCAACGCATTTTGGATTACCAATACCAGAATAATGGTCGAGAAAATGGTAAATATTCCGAGAATCAGGTAGCCAAGCCACTTGTGGTTTACGGCCTCTTCGAACGAAAAATTCTGGTGCATTAGGCGGTGAAACCTTTTTAAAATGCGCAACGAATAAACCGGATACCCAATTCCCGAAAGGCAAAACCCAATGAGGGCAAAATTGTTGATTTCGTCGAAATGGGATATATCACCCTGGGTAACTTTGATTTTCTCGGCGGCCTGGTATAAGAAAAAGGGCGAGACAGCTAAATAGTAAGGAACAAAGGGTGAAAAATGGAGCAACTCTTTTTTCTTAAACTTTATATCATTTCGCAGCGAATATTTCACATAAAAGCAAAAGAGCGGTCCGTTCAAAAAAGGAAATCCCGAGCCAATGGCAATCAGATGTGGATATTGTTCCCAAACGCCCGAATAATACATGCTATAGTCCAGAAGGTGTGTGCCAATGATAAAAAGCCACAATGTCAATAATTTGTCAGACAGTTTTTTTATCCCTTTTTAAAGCAGCAGGGCACTCATGAAATAGGACAGGAAAATGCCTATGATGAAAAGGGTGGCCATAGTTTTATCACTCAATTTTGTTCCAAAAATACTCATTTTGTCCCGATTCAGGAATACTCATGGAAGGCAAATTCAGGAAAGGGTAGGTTGCTTTTACCAGATGAAGCCCCTGTGGATAAGCCAGCCGGATGGATTTAGGAACAACACTGCCCGACAGGATGGCCTCGAAATCAGACAGTGATAGTTTTCCCGTAGCGACCTCCAGCAAACGATGTACGATGACACGGTTCATGGCGGCAATAAACCTGTCGGCAGTAATCCTGAAAAGAAGACGGTTTCGCGAGTCGTTAGCAAACAGCTGCGCTGATTTGACCTGACAAAATACGTTATCGACCCTGAGTGGACATTTACAAAATCTGGAATAGTCCTGATAAAGCAAAAGAAGGTTAGCCGCAGCCTGCATTGATTTTAGATCGGGGTTCTCGAGGTGATAGAGCGTGCTTATTGCCGATAAATAGGGGTTTGAGACCGTGTGAATGTAATACTCGTAAGTTCGTTCCACCGCACTGAATTGCGCATGGGGTGTTCCTTCGACCGGAAAAACACCATGAATGGCAATATCATCCGGGAGCATCTTGTTGATTTTGAACACGAATTGAGAGGGTAGTTCGGCCTTGTAATCGAAAAGAAAAAAGAACTGTGCTGCGTGTACCCCGGCATCGGTGCGGCCACATCCAAGACAGAAGACTTTTCTTTTAAGCAAGGCCTCAAAGGCCTCTTCTATTGTTTGTTGAACCGACGGATGCCTTGGCTGCCTTTGCCAGCCGTTGTAGTTTGTTCCAAGATAGGATAAGTGGACAAAGCAGCGCACAATGGAATTGAGTGAATGATTTAGTTTGAGGTGCAGCAACGCGATGAAGCTGTAAGTTGGGCAAATATAATGAATTAAGTTGATTTGTAGGAAGCGCAGCGTGCTGCGTCTGTACTTCGTACATCGAAAATCGTTAATCCTTGTTCGATATTC
>JBBISE010000279.1:0-2995 GCA_037441445.1 Salinivirgaceae bacterium | reverse complement strand
TTTTCGGAAACAATTTTCAGTTACTTTTATTAACAACAGGACTTATTTTGTGGAGCATCGTTGTTATCCAATGAAGCAAGGTTTTTCTCATTTTGGGGTGATTCCGGAAATGGGAATGGATGTAAGATAGATTATCGATTTGGGAATTTCTCAGCACGGCTTTTGCACGTTAAGCACCCGTTTTTTATGGCTATCAATGATTATTGAGAAGAAGACTTGTGTTTTGGTCAGAGGAATAATAAATGATAAAATTTCTATCTGTTAAACTTACAAAGATTCCAACCTCTTTACAGTCAATTCAATAAATTCTTTGTTCATATCGCACCCAATGTAATTTCTGTTTTCAACAAGGGCGGCTGCCACGCCGGTTGTGCCGCTGCCGTTAAAGGGGTCGAAAAGTATATCGTCGGGTTGGGTCGATGCCAGAATAATTCTTTTCAGCAACGCAGTTGGTTTTTGAGTGGGGTGTTTTCCAAATTTTTTCTCCGAAGGTGGGGGCGTGGGAATACTCCACACACTGCGCATTTGCGTTTTTTCCTTTTTCAGGTTATCCTCGGGGAACGCGCCATTTTTCATAGCCTTGTAATCGAAGTGATGCTGTGCGTTTTTGTCTTTTCTTGCCCACAGCAAAGTTTCGTGCGATGCTGTGAAAAATCGGCACGACAGGTTTGGTGCTGCATTGGGCTTAAACCAGACAATATCGTTCAACAAATGAAATCCTGCTTTTTGCAGTAGGAAGCCGCATTGATATATGCTGTGATAGGTTCCGCTTATCCACAGGGTGCCTTCGGGTTTCAATATCCGTTTGCATTCGGTTATCCACGATTCGTGGAATTTCATGTCCTCGGCCAATCCATTCGATTCATCCCATTTGCCTTTGTTTACGCTTACCATTCGTCCATTCTGACATGTTAATCCGTTGTTTGACAGCAAGTAGGGAGGATCGACAAAAACCATGTCCACACTTTCGGCAGGCATGCACGAGGCTAAAACCAGACTGTCAGTGTTGAACAGGGCAACCTTTTCCGATGAATAGACCGGTTTCAGGTTGCAGTTGTGCCCAATTTCGGCAAGAATGGTTTCAAAACGGCTTTGCATTTATGCCTCGTAGTTGGTATCGTAGGTTGTCCCGGTTGCCCCAAAACGCTGTTCTAGCTTGTCAACCATCGACTCCACGAAATTGGTCAGGGGTTTTTGTGCAACCATTTTCATTAAGGGGTTCATGTTGGCATGAAGGGTTATGCGCAAACGGGTGTCGTAGGCCTCAATTTCTTTGAGTTGAATCCACAAGTTGAATTCGAAGGGGGCATACTCTTCGTTGCCAATTTTAACCAACTCGTTCTCTTTACGTTCCTCTATTTTCATCCCAAACTCGCCACCGCCTTCAACCGCTATCCGGCAATGGTCGGTTCCGCAGCTAACAATCTTTACCTTGTCGTCGGGCGGGGTTATTTTGTCCATGAAGCTGAAATCGGATATCATCCGGTATATGGATGATGATGGGGTATTTAGTTTTGCCGTGCGACTTACAATTTTTAATTCGTTGTTGAACATGTTTTCCCCAATTTTATTGATTAACGGTTGATTTCCAGGCTGTCAGTTCATTAACCTGTTCGGGTTTAATGTAACCCTGTTTCACGGCTGCGGAAATAAGCACATCGTAATTTGTCAGTGTGTCGAAGGTACATTTCGATTTTGCAAAGGATTCAACAGCCGAAATGAATCCATAGGTAAAAATGGCGGTCAGTCCCAAAACGTCGTATCCGGCCTGGCGTAATGCGTCAACCGATTTCAGGCTGCTTCCACCGGTCGAAATCAGGTCTTCTATCACCACCACTTTTTTCCCGGGATCAATCAAACCCTCGATTTGATTTCCCAGGCCATGTTCTTTGGGCATAGGACGAACGTATATGTAAGGCAATCCAAGCCTGTCTGCAACCAACATGCCGTGGGCAATGGCGCCGGTGGCCACTCCGGCCACGTATTCGGCTTGCGGGTAGGTGTTGCGGATAAAATTGCTGAACCCTTCACAAATAAGGTTTCTTACTTCGGGGAAAGCCAGTGTTTGTCGGTTATCGCAATAAATGGGGCTTTTTATGCCCGATGCCCAGGTAAAATAATTTGTGGCGTTCAGTTTTATTGCATTAATTTGCAGTAGTTTTAATGCCAGTTCTTCGGCAAAAAGGGTTGAGTTATGCATGAGTACCGCGTTTTTTTTAACAATAACCTGCTGCGATTAACAAACAGCGTTCATCAACAGAACGACAAAAATACAGAAATTTATTTTCATGAGCCCGGTTTTGACTGGAATGTATTAATCAATTCGCTGCTAAACTTTGCAGGCGAAAAAGAGGTAAGTGTCGTTTCGGGCACTGTGGAACTTTTGTGGCAGGAATTTCGTCAGAACTTTGAACTGATTGATGCTGCCGGCGGTTTGGTTTTCAATGTGTTGGGCGAGATTCTTGTTATTGACCGTCTTGGGAAATGGGATTTGCCCAAAGGAAAAGTGGATCCGGGAGAAAAGACCGAAGAAACCGCTATTCGTGAGGTTGAAGAGGAGTGCGGTGTAACGGACTTAACCATTGAAAAGTTCCTGGGATGCACCTATCATGTTTATACACTACAATACCGAATAATTTTGAAAACCACCTTCTGGTTCAGAATCAGCACAGAAAAGCAAAAACTCACCCCACAGAAGGTGGAAAATATCGAGGCTGCATTTTGGTTGCCAAAAGTAAAGCAAAGTGAGTTGTTGGAAAGAACCTACGCATCTATTGCTGATTTTTTCGGACACCAAACTAATTTTTTACAATAAAAGAAGTTTGAGAGCATTACAGTTATTTCCATGAAACGCACATGCCGACAAACAATTTTTCGACACACAAGGGCATTGTCAAATTCGGCATGAAGTTCCATGTGACCTTAAACTGAAAAATTATAAACACATGAAACCCCCATGGCAAGTAAATTTTGACACACAAGAGAATGATTATAG
>JBBISE010000278.1:0-3068 GCA_037441445.1 Salinivirgaceae bacterium | reverse complement strand
GTGACATGTGCATACCCCAGTAAACTAATTAAGAGTATGTGACATGTGCATACCCCAGTAAAATAATAAGTAACTATGGACAAGCAACTAACGTTACTCAAGTATTTGCCAGCTGGGGTTTTCAATAAAACATTGATCATTGTATTTTTTGTAATACTTACCGGATGTCCAAATACAAATTCTGAGCACAAATTATACATTAAAAATAATACAAATAGAAACTTGCTCTTATCGGTAAAATTTGGGTTTGAGCCCCAAGGCTCATACAGGCTTGACTATTTTCTTAGTTCGGAAACAACAACCTTATTCAGCGAGGGGGGGAATCATTTGAGAGGTGATTCTATTGCAATGCAAATGATTAGAGAATATTGCGGTAGGGAATCCGATACCATTGAGATTTATTGCAATGACACTCTTGTTATAAAATGGGGCGGACCCTTACGCGTAATGCCCGATAGCATTAACCATTTCTACAACGAAAAGTCGTGGAAAATAGAGATGGGAGGAACGAATAATGCTTATGAAATAGGGACGTTTACGATTTACGAATCGGACATTGGGCATATTGAAGGAAAGTAGTACTTTTAACAAGCTAAAGCACATGTTTTACAAAATGCGCTTTGGCTTGTTTCTCATTACCGATACATTTGAGATGTCGGAGATCAGGGCAGGAATAAGGTACAATTATGTAACGGGTTGCATAACCAATGGATCTTCTAAAGTTTATGGCAATGGTAGCGGACAACGTGGCGGTTACATCGGTGTTGGTGAAATGTGGGCAAATTACATTGAGTATAGAGCGATGAATTTGTATTTGGCTCCTAACGGAGCAGTGAGCTTGGGTGGAACAACCCGTTGGTTTAAACCTCAAATCATTGAACGTTTGGTTTCGGTTTATGGTTTTACGCAGCAGCAAATTTTCAATTGCCTCACGAGTGATGTTAACACACATATTAAATTAAGGAATAAAATAATAAGCAACTATGGACAAGCGACGAACGTTACTGAATCATTTGCATCATACGCTTTTCAATAAGTGGTTCTTGTTCCTCTTTATTTTTATTATGAAAGGTTGTCATTCTGTTGATAAGGAGTCAATGCACTATTTGTATCTGAAAAATACAACTCAGTATTCATTGAAATTTCAGATTGTACGTAGTTCTGTTTCCAATACTCCGGGCTGGGTTAGGTTGTTACCTCCTAATTCTAATCAAGTGTTGGGTGATGGCGCAACACATCTCTCCGGTAATGACATCACATTTCAAACCATTAGGGAGAATTTTGGTTTATCCACCGATACAGTAGAAATACTGCGAAATGACACAATAATTATTAAATGGGGTGGTCCCTTACGCGTAATGCCCGATAGCATCAACCATTTTTACAACGAAAAGTCGTGGAAAATAGAGATGGGTGGAACGAATAATGCTTATGAAATAGGGACATTTACGATTTACGAAACGGACATAGGGCATATTGAAGTTGAATAATTTTTCGAAGAGCCAGAATCTGTGTTTACAAAGATTTTGGCTCTTCTCTTTTTCTTCGCACTACCAAACACAACTTATACAAAATCCGCGCCCCCACGTTGGCATCCCAGTCGCTGTACTCGCCAGGGGAAACTTCGCACAGGTCGAAGCCTGAAAAATATTTCCCCCACAACCACAACCCCTTGCCTTTGACAACCTTCTTTTGTATATTTACCAACAAAATCTATCTCTCTCTAACCTATAAAATTCAAAACCCATGAGAAACAAATTTTTAAAAACACTAACCTTTTTGTGTCTGCTGGCGATGTGGCAGCAGGCAAATGCGCAGGTTTGGGAAATATTAGACCCTTTGCCAGAGGGCTCTGGTCGATACCGTTGTCATTTTGTAGATGCCCAAAATGGATGGGTTTTTCGCACCGGCAGCCCGCAACTATTGCGCACCCGCGATGGTGGAAGCACCTGGACAGAACTCTACCCAATGACAGGCATGTGCCATATTTTTATGGCCGACACGTTGGTGGGGTATATGATTGTTCAAGAGGAACAATTTAAACTTTTTAAAACAACTGATGGTGGAAATGATTGGCAACGGATTAACCTCCAGTTCAATTATCAGAACGATCCAATAAAACCTATTTTTTTTATTAATAAAAATGTTGGTTTTATTGCTAACACGGAAACATATTTTAAAACCACCGATGGTGGAAATACATGGACTGCTATGGTTTTGCCTTATGGTAGTAGTACGGCTAATATAGTTAATAACATAAATTTCATTAAAGATAATGTTGGATGGGTTGCGGCAAACAGTTATGGAATGTATGGAAAAATATTTTATACCACTGATCAAGGAAATAATTGGCAACTTATATCTGACGAGGTTGGCATTGTTTCTGAATTGGATAACATTAATATTGACACTGCATTAGTAACATTCTATGGCTATGGAACAGTAACCCATTATGGTATGGCAGGTATTACAAAAAATAATTTTACTTATTTTTCGTGGTTAAACGAAAAAATCGAATGGCGAAAAGGCATTTTTATAAACGATACTACTGTTCTTTTTTATGGTGCCAACAACCAAAATGCATTTAAAATGTGGACTATGCACATTGACGACGGCGAACTTTCTGAGATAATCGATTTCCCCACTATACCAATGTATTTTGCAGCATTTCGTTTGCCGGCTATCGTATTTCTACACGATAGCCCATATAATATTGCAAAACGAATCGATACATCCTACGTGAATATTCCTTCGGGCAAAATTCCGCAAAAAGAGTTAACCGTTTACCCAAATCCTGCATCCAACAGGCTGAATATTAAAGTGCCTGATGTCGTAAAAAGAGGTAAAATTACTATAACAAAACAAACCGGACAAGTTGTTTTTTTTGCCGGTATTGAAAACAATGACGAGCAAATTGATATCACCAACTTTTCCGCAGGAGTCTATTTAATAACCGTAATAACCGATAACAAACGATTTTGCGGAAGATTTATTAAACTAAAAAAAACAGAGCCATGAAACGCCCATGCCGACAACCGATTTTCCGACACACAGGCGCATGATTAAAG
>JBBISE010000277.1:0-3088 GCA_037441445.1 Salinivirgaceae bacterium | reverse complement strand
GTTTAGAATCGTATGGCACCTGTGTTTCTGTAGATTTTTGTTTGTAGGTGTATAATGGTGTTGATGCGGGGTTGGTAGCCAGTGTGATTTTTTGACCGGCTTTAAAGGCATCAAAGATAGTACCACAAGCTGGCACGGTACTCCATTCAAAATAGGTCGATGGATATTCTACGCCATTTGCAATCACTTTATTTGTCAAAAGGGTCTCGTTGCGGAAAATCTTATCATGGTAGGTAACATTGTTGACAACATTGGGGTAGAAATCGAAGGCACCTTCAATATTCAATCCATATCCGGTAAACGGATTTTGGAAGTTTATGGTGTCAATGAGAATGGTACCCCAGTGGCTCTTTTCAATATACTCTTCAAAACTATATTGCCCATAATCCAGTGTATCGCTTTTCACTGGACCACGGACGTTTTCGTACTCATAGTCGTAGTTTCCATATGGATGGATAAGCCATGTGTAATTGGCATCTTCGCCAAAGGTTTCGCTTCCCTGCATGGTTTCCTTTCCTACCTGCATATAAGCATATATGCCTTTTGGTTGTTTGCCTCGCAAGTCAATTTTACCCTCTTTCAACTGACGGTTTTCTATCCAAATCCATTGATCCTTAACTGAGGAGGACTCACTTTTCAGATAGGGAAGTTTAATGCGGATAGCATCGCCTGTGGTAACAAAATCGCGCAAGATAAATTCGTTATTGTAGGCGGCTATGTTTTGTCCATAAATCAAGTCCGTGTTTACCTCGGTGTTTGTTGGCGCTGCCAGGCATTTTATTTGGTGTTGCGAGTTTTGGGGTTTATAGCCCAAACGATGGCGTTCCCAACCATTGTATGTATTGGAAAGGGTTGCAGAATAGGCTAACGAACCCATTGTGTTAGGTACAGATATAAAATTCCACGCACTGGCACCCGTTCCACCACTGTGAAACTCATTTCCGCCCAACATATAATGGGCGTACTCATGCTTAATTTCGCCCAATGGATCTGAATTTTTGTCCTCAAGATAAATAAGCTTGTCAATCCCTATTTTTGCCTTTATTGTACACGGAACATTCCCACTGGCAAAGCCTTGGCTTCCGTTGTAACGCGAATTTACACGCCAAAGGGTTATAAGTAAATCAATACGGTCATTTGAGGTCTTTGTTAAAGGAAGGCCTAAGGTCGTGTTTGGCAGCCAATCGTCAAAATCACTGTTAAAACTCAGCCCATTAGCAGTAAAAATATCATTGCCTGGTAAATTATTTAGCTGAGAATAAATATGATTAAGACCTGTATTTCCTTGGGGTACAGTATTGTAATCCACTTGTATGATTTGTGGATAATAATCGCCCAACAACACAAAGTCGCCAAACGACATTTCATGAAAATACTGTGTAATGATTGCGGTTAGTTGTTGATTAATTTCGGTCTGAAAGAATTTATCAGCGTTGTTTGGAATCTGACCGGGTTGCCAGTTTGTCGAAGGGAGGTTGTATTCAGGATCGTTAGTCATTTCAGCAAACACAAGGAATGCCCGCACGGTATCTCTTACAGGAAAGCTGTATCCATTCTGACTATTAACTTGTCCAACCGTGTACAGGGAGAAAAGAAACAGAAAGGAGATAATGAATATTATTTTTTTTTGTTTTCATGTTGTTTCAATTTAGATAGTTCACAATTATTGTTTAATTAATTTGAGGTTGCTTATGGTTATGCCATCATCAATTCTGAGGATATAAATACCGCAGTTAAACGCTGAGATGTCGAAACTAATGTTGAAATCATTGGACAAAATCTGCAAAACCTGCTGTCCATATGTATCTAAAATGATAATATCCAAAAGTTTAAACTGATGGTTTTGAATATTGACAGTGCCAATTGTTGGGTTTGGAAAAACGTTAAACGTATTATTTGTTTGGTCTTCAAGTCCAACATAAGAAAAATTAAAAGGGGCAATGAGAAAAGAAAATTCGTCCTTTGCAAAAACATCTATCATTGTATTGCAATCAGTAAAGCCCCACCCCTCATTGGAAAAAATCAAACTATCCCTGAAATGGCAAAACTCCCAAATGTTTCCCTCATATCCGGAACAAATTACTGTTGGATAGACATCAATTGGTGGATTTGGAAACATACCACTACAAACTGTTGGAAAATTACCACTTCTTGTGTTTATATCAATCCTAGCTCTTGGTCGGTCAGGAATTGGAGGATAGAAACTCGGTAATCTGGAACTGTTTAGCAAAGAATCGTTCCATTTCATTACCACCGGCAGTTGACCATGGGTTACTCCAAATATTGGACTACTAATCATAAACGGCCATGATGTAATATCTCTTTTTTTTACAGTATCGCCATGTTCCAGTCCCACTTCCCACCCCTTATATGTCAGATAAACATTAAACCGGGTGGTATCAATCCATTTCCAGCCTTCGTCAAACTGCGGGTCAATTTGCCACAATCCCATGCTGGCCGAGGGGTCGTAGCCAATCCAAATGGTGTCGCGTTGTCCAAGGGCATCTTCAAAGTAGAAGGGCATTTCCCATTGGGGTTCCTGAAAACGTTGGCCACGGAGGCTTGTGCCCATAAGCAGCAACCCGGATGCCAACAGCAAAAATAGGCGTTTTTTTAGCATAAAGTGTTGTTTTTAAAAGGTTAAATAGAAAAAGAATAGTGTGCATGGAAGAAAAATAGCCCTGTTTCAACCATACAATAGGCCGCAAATATAACACTAAATTTCAAAATGCAAACTTTTTTTGTGTTTTTATATCGTTATGTTTTTTAGAAGCATAGGATTCAACGTTAGGGGTTGTGGACGGAAAATAATTTGAAAATGGGGGGGATTTGAAAATTTGAAAATTTGAAAATGGGGGAATGCGATAATGTGGTAATGTGATCGCTCCGCTTTGCCGCTTGGCATGTCCAAGAATGTGATAATGTAACTATGACGTAAATGTGAAAATGTTTTAATTCGTGGGAGAACCTATTTCCTTTGTGAGCCTTTGTGTGCTTAGTGCCTTAGTGGTTAAAAAAGCTATGTTCCTATGTGGGTATCCGCCCGAGCAACCCCATCTTAGATCAAAAGGGTTTTATCCATATATTG
>JBBISE010000276.1:0-3096 GCA_037441445.1 Salinivirgaceae bacterium | reverse complement strand
AATTTTTTTAACAAAAAAAAAGGACTGTCTAGTCTTTTTAGACAGCCCCGTTTTTGTGGTTTACTAATTCACCACTTTTATTTCGTGGGTTATGTTTACAAACTTTCGGTACATTGCACTGACACCGCAATAGCGCTCCTGACTTAAATCAATGGCTTTCTGCAATTTATCCATGTCCAGACCTTGCCCTTTAAATTCATACACGATGTGTATTGTAGAATAAACCACCGGATGTTCTTCGGTCATGTCCGCTGAAACAGAAACATTGAAATCCTCCACCTCGACCCGCATCTTTTTCAGGATGGAGACCACATCCATGCCAGTACAACCGGCAAGGGCCAGCAGCATGAGTGGTTTTGGCCTTGGGCCTTTGTTTTCGCCGCCGACAGTAGCATCAGCATCCATTAAAATCTTGTGGCCATTCACCACTCCCTCGAAAGACATGTTGCCTTTCCAATTCATTGATATTTCGTTCTTTTTCATTATACTGGAATTTTAATTACCCTAATTTGGTGTTGGAAAATATCGTGCCAAATATGAACGTTTTTAGATATGTTCAAAGAACAAACAAAATGGTTTCAAAAAAGTTGTGGGTCAGAAGAAGGTTTTCCTAATTATTGATAAACAACGACGTTTTTGTAGGAACGTTCCAGGGATTGATAAAGCAACTGAAAAAATAAAAATTGGGCTGCCAAAAATTCCGGCAACCCAAATGCATTGTATTTGAATAAAAGCGTTTGCTACTTCGACATTACGTCGTCCATTTTCACGACGTTAACTTTACCAAACTTTTTAAGTGCCTCCATGTCAATTCGTTTCATGTCCCCGGCAATGGAAATCACCCATGGGCGGCCTTTGATATTGGCGTTGTAGAAATCGACAATCTGGTCGAACGATATACTTTGATAGCCTTCGTAACGAACACGGCGCGGATCTTCCTTGTAGCCTTGATCCATCCAACGGGCTACGTTGCGTGTTTTGCTTCGAAACGAGGGCTGCGATGCGTTTATGGTCAGTGTCAGGTTTTTACGAACCTGATCGATGCGTTCGGGTTTTTGGGGCATGCTGTCCAGCAACGATGTAAAAACCTCAACCGCTTCGACTGTTTTGTCGGATTGAGTGGAGAGCCAACCGCGGAAAAAGCCCTGTTTGGTACGGTAAAACGAAGGGTTGTACCGACCTGAAGAACCGTAGGCCAATGACCGAAATTCCCTTATTTCCTGGAAAATAATCGACGACATGTTGCCTCCCATGTAATCATTAAAGGCTTCGAGTTTAGTAAGGCCTTCCTCGGGGTTTACTGCTCCTTCAACAAAAATATAAATATGGCTCTGCAATGCCTTTTTATCATCGAGGATAAAAATCGTGTTCTCGGAAAAGTTTTAACGTTCTTTTTCCACAAGAGGCATTTGTGGTTTTGGACCGTCGGTTAGTTTTATATTACGGGTAAATATTTCGGCAAATTCTTTGTCATTACGGGTACCACAATAGTGCACATCGAACTGGTAACCAACTATTTCGTTCATTTTATCGATTACTTGTTTTGCTGTCAGTTTTTCAACCTGTTTTTGCGTCATACGGGATAAATAATTTGAAGCTTTGCCGTGCATAGCGTACTCATATACTGCTGAGCCTTTGGTAGCAACGTCTTTGGCTTCGGTTTTAAGCTCCATTTTGTTTGCCTGCGCCAATTGCTTCAATCGTTTTTGGTCAATGTTTATGTTGTTGAGAAGCTGATTAGCCAATACCAGGGTCTCTTCCATATTCTCCTCCAATCCCGAGATGGAAAGGAAGGTGTTGTTCATATCGGCATAGGCAGAAAGGCTTGCCCCCAAAAGCTGCAATTTTCTTCTAAAGGTAGTGTAATCCATTCCTGTTGGGCTTGCCTGGTAAAACATTTGCGCAGCACTTGGCAACAACGGATCGTTGTACGAACCCTTGCCAAAAGGGATGGTAATGGAGAAAATACGGTTTATGGGGTTAGCCGAAACATAGGTTTTTATTCCATTACTCATTTCAGAAATGGTGACGTCTTTTCCGATATCGATAAATTTTGGTTCCATTTCCACAATGGGCATGTTTTCAACACTTTGGGCATATTCCGATTTCTTCTCGGTGTTTTTAGGTTGAACAGGCTTAAACGGTGGTTTTTCCACTTTGTCCTTCTTGGGGAATCCCATTTTAGAGTAGAACGACATGTAGTTTTCTCCAAAATATTGACTGGCAAGCTTTACCACATCTTCCTTTGTAACCTTGGCAATCTGTTGAGGAGTGTTCAGAATATCGTCCCACGACTGATTGTAAAGGAATGCATCGGCAATAGAGTAGGCGCGCCAACGCATATCTTCGAGGTTGTTTTCATGGTTTTTAATCATTTCTGTCTTCACGGCCTTGAGCAATTCATCGTCAAATTCACCACTACGGAGACGTTGAATCTGTTGGTCGACAAGCTTTTCGGCATTGCCGAGCGATTGTCCAACAATTTTTGGGACTATAATAATGAGCGATCCACCGGTTTCTTCGAACAACAGGTTTTCCATTCCGGCAAACATCAGTTTGTTGTCTGTGGAAAGCTGATCCAAAAGTCCCGATGAAGCATTGTTGGACAGTAAATGGGCACACACGTCAAAAACAACCTCATCGGGGTGATTTTTCGAAATGGTGTGATAAGCGCGAACGCCAACTTTAATTGGGGTCATACGTTTTTTGTAAACAACACGGCCTTTAAACGGTTCTGGCTTAATATCGAGTTTCGTGGGGATTTCGCCACTTCGCCATGTGCCAAACTTTTGCTCGATAATGGGTTTTACGAATTCGGGGTCAAAATCGCCCGAAAGAACCAAAGCCATGTTGTTAGCTACATAGTATGTGTTGTAATATTTCGCCATTTTGCTCAACGACGGGTTTTTTAGGTGTTCGCTTGTTCCAATTATGGTTTGGTCACCATAAGGGGTTCCTTTAAACGATTTGGCCATTATACCAAAGTGAATTTATAAATAGTCCAATTTTGGTGATTTGATTTTTTTATTACCTTTGGAATGTAATATAATTCATACATATGGCTTCACCAAAAGTAATACCTGTTAAAGAAAGCGT
>JBBISE010000275.1:0-3104 GCA_037441445.1 Salinivirgaceae bacterium | reverse complement strand
TTATTGGCTATGGAAATATGAATTTTTGGGTGACCCAACGCACAAAACAGGAAAATATAACCTGACCGAGGTAATGAGAACCGAAGGTTTTTCTGATATTAAAGCAAAAACACTGACATTTGGAGTGGCCACATTATATATCGGAACAAAGAATGTGTAAATTTGGGCAATAAAATAAGACATTATCTGTTATTGGAATGCAAAACAGTTACAAAACCTATTTGATGTTGAGTTGTAGATTTTTATTGGCATCGTTGATTTTTGTCGGTCTATTTTCAACCAATGGCAACGCGCAAAAGAAGCAAGTCTGGAACAAGCCTCTGTACGACGAATATCCCTACCACTTTGGGTTTGCTTTGGGATTGAACACTTTTTCCATGCGTAGTGTTAATAGTCCTGAGTTTTTTGCCCTCGATACTGTATATTCCATTGAGACAGACCGACAGCCTGGATTTTCTATTCTCATGGTCGGGAACCTGCGGCTGGCAAAAAATTTCGACCTCCGGTTTACACCAGGCCTGATTTTTGGACAACGCAATCTGCATTACATACTGAAGGAAAACTCTGCCCCTGTGCAATTTCGTGAGCATCTCATGCGGATTGAAAGTACCTATGCCACATTCCCCTTTTTATTGAAATACCGTTCCGTCAGGGTAAACAACTATCGCCCTTACCTGTTGGCTGGAATAAACTATGCTTTTGATCTGGAATCAGAAAAGAAAATTCGCGATGAAGAAAAACCTAAGTTAAGGCTTCTTCGACAGGATATTTATGTCGAGGCTGGTTTTGGTCTAGATTATTATTTCCCTTTCTTCAAATTTGCCACCGAAGTCAAGTTTTCGGTTGGTATTCTTAACCTTGTACGGCGCGATGATACAGAATATACCCGGGCACTGGAGAAACTGAACAGCCGTATCTTTTCAATTCTTTTCTATTTCGAATAATGGTACAGAATAAATATTTGTTCTGTAATTCTTTACAGTAAAAAAAGACAATGGTCCACAACATAAAAACGGTTTTAAGTCCGCACGATGCTTTTAACCCGGAAGCAACAACCGCTGCTCTAGCACGCCACCTGAAAATTGAAGCCAGTCATATCAGGGCTGTCCGATGGATAAGTCGCTCCATTGATTCACGAAAATTTCCGGCAAAAATACATGCCACATTGGATGTGTATGTGGGTGAAAACCCGAAAAAAGAGGCATTCGATTATCAAATGCAAAATATTGAAAACGCTGTCGAAGTGCACATCACAGGGGCAGGCCCCGCAGGGTATTTTGCAGCACTGGAACTCATTGAGCAGGGATTTAAACCAGTTATTTTTGAACGGGGAAAGGACATCAGCAACCGCAAACGCGATGTAGCCACCTTGTCGCGCAATCAGGAGCTGAACCCCGATAGCAACTACGCTTTTGGCGAAGGAGGTGCTGGTACATTCTCAGACGGTAAACTGTACACCCGAAGCAAAAAAAAGGAAGAAATCCGGAAAGTATTAAACTTGTTTCATTTGCACGGTGCCCAAGATGAAATTCTTTATGAAACCCATCCACACATCGGAACCGACATCCTGCCCGCGGTTATTGAGAATATGCGCAAAACTATTCAAAATGCAGGAGGAAAAGTTTTATTCGATCACAAAGTAACAAATTTATTTTTCGAGGGAAACACGGTTGTTGCCATTGAAGTAAACAACTCGCTAAAAATTTCCGTTCAAAACCTGATTCTGGCAACCGGGCATTCGGCACACAACATTTACGAAATGCTGAATAACAATAAAATTGCGCTCGAAAGCAAGGGCTTTGCCATGGGGGTTAGAATTGAACATCCGCAGGAATTAATCAATAGCATTCAGTACCACACACATAAATACGATAAATGGTTGCCAGCTGCCACGTATGCCATTACACAACAAATCAATAACCGTGGCGTGTACTCATTCTGCATGTGTCCAGGTGGGATTATTGTTCCTGCCACAACAGAAACCGATGGAACGGTTGTGAATGGCATGTCAAACAGTAACCGCAATTCCGAATTTGCCAATTCGGGATTAGTGGTCGAAATCCGCCCCGACGATTTTCAGAATTATGGAAGAGCAAACGCGTTGAGTGGTCTCGATTTTCAACGTAACCTGGAACAAATGGCCTTCAACAACGGAGGTTCTGGGCAGATAGCTCCTGCACAGCGCATGTACGATTTCGCTAAAGGCCGGATATCCGGTAGCCTTCCAAAATGCAGCTATATGCCAGGGGTTATTTCATCACCCATGAACCTTTGGTTGCCTGATATTATAGGAAAAACCTTGCAGCAAGGGTTTTTATCCATCGGAAAGAGAATTCCGGGTTTTCTTACCAACGATGCTTTGATTGTGGGAGTTGAAAGCCGTACATCAAGTCCGGTTAGGATTCCACGCGATAAAGAAACCTACAATCACATAGCCGTTTCCAACCTTTATCCTTGTGGAGAAGGTGCCGGCTATGCCGGAGGTATTGTTTCCTCAGCCATTGACGGAATTTTGGTGGCAAGGGCAATTGGTTTCAAGAAATTATAACCGATACCTAAATAGGGCCTGCTGAAAAAGTCAACAGGCGAGTTTTAAATGAGATTGCGAACAACCCATTGACAGCTTTTCTTTACCAGTAATTTCTACACAAAAATCTTTTGCTGAAAAAGAAAGGAATGGCAAAATGAAAGACAGGGGTACCTGCCCAGTCAATTTGACCAGGTTGAGTACCAGAATAATTGTGGCTATCCAAGATTCGCTTGTCTGTTTTAGCCTTGCCTTGATTCGGTTCATTCCGTAAGCTGTCTTGGCTTGTCCAAATTTGCCTTCTATTGGATTTCTTTCGCCCATTCTTACGTGTTCTACCTCCACTGCCTTGGGTCTTCCCAGGGGCTTGGCTCGGAGTTTGACTCCCAAATCCCTTAACATTGCCCGGTTTGCCCTGGTGCAGTAAATTTTATCGGCCATAACTTCCTCAGGGTAATATCCAAAACGCCTTTTGTAATCACCAACTGCAAACATAAGAAATTGACCCTCGTTGAAAGCATCCCATGAAACGCCCATGCCGACAACCGATTTTTCGACACACAAGAGCATGATTAAA
>JBBISE010000274.1:0-3158 GCA_037441445.1 Salinivirgaceae bacterium | reverse complement strand
TCTATCCATAAAGTACCATTTTGAACAAAGATATTAATTTATCATTTATACACGCTATATTAAACTAAAGCTTTTCTTTAGTATCGAATCGCTGACTGTTGATATAAGAAACAAACAGGTATCTACCCTTAAAACGAATTTCTTCAGGGTCACCACAATAACTAAAATGTACCGAACTTGATTTCTCTATCCCTGTTTCAGAAAATTGGTACTGTTTAAGCATCCCATTTACAGTATTCACCGCAACTATTTTGTTTTGATAATGATATATGGAAAAAAGGGTATTGTGTTCATGGTCATAGGCTGTTGAACTGAGATAATAAAGCTCTTTATCTGAAGATGCCATATCTGTTTTTTGATCATAATCGGAAAGCAGAGACTTTATGAGTTGTCCATTTACATTGTAAAGTAGTAGGTGAGAATTGTTTATATTTGTGTAAGAAACAAGATATGTAGTGTCGGAATTAAACTGAAAATTGGTAATTAAACCAGTGGTAGCGAGCTTACCTGTCCGATATTTTTAGGGTTTGCTTGTTTCTAAATCACGCAATTCAAGACCCAGCATAGAGCCAGGCGGAACCGAGGCGACCCAAAGAACATTGTTTAATGAATCCATTGTTAAAATGCTCGGGTTTATCATTTCGCCAGTTCCTCTGCCTCGGGGAACAAATTTGTGTACCAATTTCCATGAATCTAAATTATAGACCTTAACCGTATTCTCAATATCTTTCCTGTCCAGAACAGCACAGAATTTGTCACTAACAATCAGAGAGATAGGCTCCAAACCATCTTCAATAATAACTTTTTTGGGATTAGCCAACTTCACACACTCAATCTCTTTGTTCCTTCCTCAACTCAAAATGTGTAAAACGGCCAACATCCATAATATTCCAATTTTTATCTTTTTCATCCTCTATCGTTTTATATTTATGCGTTACTGTATTCATTGATAAATAGCAACCTGAAATATTATGGGGAGGCACAATAATATCCTCCCCATATATTTTTCTACTCCTCGGGGACTGATTGTAGGCTTCTGATAAAACCCGAAGTACCACACTCCTTCCATTGAACGGGCCGATTTTGGTGCTTCCCAACATGCTATCGGATCACCAGTACCCTTGTCAGCTTTTGCACTATCAATCGTATATACCATCGCTCCTGCGAACATTGTCAGGTCTAAAACGGCGGTAAAAATTTTCTTTTGCATGATAACAGGATTGAACCATGTAATTCAAATACAACCTTGTGATCCTATTCGTTGAGCATTTTGCTGACTCGTTTTTGGATTGCTGGTATCGTATTTGACTGTAAGAAATACCCTAAGTATTTAACCTCGCCTGACCTGTCATACAAAAACCCGTACATTTTGGTGTGGTCGTTAATGTATAACTGATTGCTAGCAAGCCATGCGGAATCAGCAACAATGGTTAGACATTCGGATTTTTGTTTGGTAATCTGGTTCAATCTCTGATCAGTAGCGTCCTGCAATACAATAATACTGTTAACTGAAGGATAAATATTCGCTTTAATATGTTTCAATAACCTATCATAGTTTTGTTTGTAATTTGGATTTTTCATCGGCAAAACATAAAGAATATTCACCTTCTTAAATAGATCACCACTAGTCATCGCCTTAGATTTCAGTACATTGTCGTCGATTACCTTCATTTCAGGCTGATATTTCAAAAAGATTTGCCCGGAAGTTTTACTGTTAAGCAAGAAAAATGAGGCTATTAATGCACATAAATATTTAGTACTTAAAATCATAGGATTCCTTTTAAATCGTATATCTGAAACGAGCCAGGGTTTTCCGGATTTAATATATATAGCAAGCCATCTTCCGTAATATCAAATCCTGAAACGGGATTATCAAAAACTAACAATTTTATGGGGTTGAGTTCGTAATCATAAACCAGTATCTTATTTGGCGTGTGTGCATCACGTCTCTTTTTATTTCCGCGATATGAGGCAAATATTAACCCGTTTTTACATTGGATCCTTGAAAAACTTAACCATTGATCAACAGCAAAATTTGGATCCGAAGTGTCTTTTTTCAATTTTGAAAAGCGACCCTTTGGCAAGCAATACTTTAACACATCCCCAGTAACAATATTTGTCCGGGTTATAATATCGTGATTCCAAAAAGCTGAAAAAAGATAATTTTGTTCAGAATCATAAGCGCTGGATCGCGAGTAAAAGATTAACCGGACAAATGGATCTTTAATTTCTTGATTTTCTATATTTTTTGCAATTACCTTTTTGTTTGTCCCATCGCAGCTAAACTGCAATACATGTGACTGTTTTTCGTCAGTGTAGGAAACTAGATACGTGGTGTCGGAATTGAAAATTACACCATCAATTAACCCGTCGGGCAACTTACATCCAAGTAATAGCTGGCTGTTCTGAACTGCACTCGGGTCAATTTTGACTCCAAAAATTGTTCCAGGTGGCTGAGAGTTTAGCCAAAGAATATTGTTAAAAGAAGAATACGTTAAATCCGCAGGATTGAGCAATTCGCCGGGCCCCTTACCGAGTACACCGAATTTTCCCAAAAGCTCAAGTGTTTTCCTGTCATAAATTTTTATTGATGCTGCAGGATCCCTGATGTCAAGTGTAAAAATGAATTGGTCATTTACCTTCAAATCTCTCGCAAAAACCATTTCGTTAAGTTCATGGCTTTCATAGTTTTTCATGAATGATGTTTTCCTGTCAAACAAATCTGATAAAGAGTCGCTTTGACAACTTGCTGCGAGGCCAATTGTGGTTATAAGGATGATTTTTTTTACCATTATTCAACTATAGTGGGGCTGTCCAAAAAGTCATAAATCGACGTCATTGCGAGGAGGAACGACAAAGCAATCAACTTATTATCAGGCTCATTAGATTGCTTCACTGCGTTCGCAATGACAAATCGGGGACTTTTTAGACATCCTCTTGTTTGTTAATTGTTTTGCCTGTCATAGTTTTTCCACGATGTGCCATCGAGAACACAACGTTGATTTTCAACATGAGCACAAAAAACTGCCTCTCCTTCCCATAATCTCTCCCACCAAGAACCAAGCCATGTATTATGTGCTTCTGCCGTGTTGATGTTTGTAACCATCGCTCCCGCAATCAACGCCAGTCCTAAAACGGCGGTAATAATTTTCTTTTGC
>JBBISE010000273.1:0-3210 GCA_037441445.1 Salinivirgaceae bacterium | reverse complement strand
TATGGAACTTCATGCCGACTTTAATCATGCTCTTGTGTGTCGAAAAATCGGTTGCCGGCATGGGCGCTTCAAAACGTTTATTTCCTGTTTAACAATCAAATAGCTCTTAGGTTTATTCAGATAACGTCTTTTTTTTTCTTTTGTTCGTTACAGCACAGGATTTTTATCCAAACTGCCTAAAAAAGAAAATAGTAGATGTTGCTAATAGAAAGAAAATGGAAACAGTCTAATGCAAATGACAATTAATCATTCTTTTACCATATCTTTGCCAAAAAATGAAGAGCCTATGTCAACACAATCCAATGTAAGAGTTGTAACGACTCATGTTTTGGCTGCCATGAAAATGCGGGGCGAAAAAATTACCATGCTAACAGCCTACGACTACTCCATAGCCAAAATCATTGATAAAGCCGGAATTGACGTGATTCTTGTTGGCGATTCGGCTAGCAATGTAATGGCGGGACACCAAAGTACACTGCCAATTACACTTGATCAGATGATTTATCATGCTCAATCGGTGGTGCGTGGGGTGGAACGGGCATTGGTAGTAGTCGATTTGCCTTTTGGTACCTATCAGGGAAACAGCAAGGAAGCGTTGGCATCTGCAATCCGAATTATGAAGGAAACCGGAGCACAAGCAATAAAAATTGAGGGTGGAAGGGAAATCATTGAATCGGTTCACCGGATTTTATCAGCAGGGATTCCTGTTATGGGCCATTTGGGCCTTACTCCGCAATCGATACACAAATTTGGAACCTATGTTGTCCGGGCAAGAGATGAGCAGGAAGCACAAAAACTAATTGAAGATGCAAAATTGCTCGAGGATGCCGGATGTTTTGGAATAGTTCTCGAAAAAATTCCTGCCATATTAGCAAAAAAAGTAGCCGAGAACGGAAGAATTCCCATGATTGGTATTGGTGCCGGCAAATATGTTGACGGACAAGTCCTTGTTATACATGACATGTTAGGTATTAATCAGGATTTTTCACCGCGTTTCCTTCGCAGGTATCACAATTTATACGCGGAGATAACCGGTTCTGTTACTTCTTATATAAAAGACGTTAAAAGCAAAGAATTTCCAAACGACAACGAACAATACTAAATGGCCGATAGAAAATTCAACCTACAGGTGCTTTTCGAAGACAACCACCTGATAGCCGTTAATAAGCCCGCCGGTGTTCCTGTGCAGGGTGATGAAAGTGGAGATACAACACTGCTTGATGTTGTGTCGGATTATATAAAAATAAAGTGCAACAAGCCTGGCGATGTCTATATTGGTTTGGTTCACCGCGTTGACCGTCCAGTCAGTGGAGTAGTGTTGTTTGCCAAAACGTCCAAGGCGCTAGCACGAATGAACGATATTTTTCAGTCAAGACAGGTCAGGAAAACATATCTTGCCGTTTTGACTCAAACGCCGGATCAGTTGTCGGCAAAACTCGAACATTATATTTTAAAAGATGCAGAGAAAAATAAGTCACACGCTTACAACAAATCGGGAAAAGGAGCCAAAAAAGCCGTGCTTTCTTATGAGGTAATTGGACGATTCGAGAAATTCCCCCTGTTGCAAATTGATCTTGAAACAGGCCGACACCACCAAATACGTTGCCAGATGGCAAAAATTGGGTGTCCAATTCGTGGCGATTTAAAATATGGGGCTCCACGATCAAATCCGAATGGAGGAATCAATCTGCACTCGTATAAATTGGAATTTGAGCACCCTGTGCAAAAGACACTAATTGAAATAACAGCTCCGCTTCCAACCGATGATACACTGTGGAGGGAATTCAAGTCATTGGTTGGATAATACAATAATGGGAAATTTGAATTAGGCCTTTACAGAGGGAAACATGTTGTTCGACATGTGAAGATTTATAAGGAAACAGTTGCGTTGTTCCAAAAAAGTTTTATAGATTTGTGTCTTCAAAAATACTGTCGTAAACGTTTGAAAAACACACACGGGGTTCCGGGCAAGGCCGGGAATTCCTGTTTTACTTTATAAACCATTTTAAATTTTAGTACCATGCCCCAAATATCACAACGAGGAAAAGAGATGCCTGCATCGCCCATACGTAAATTGGTGCCCTATGCAGAGGAAGCAAAACGAAGAGGAGTGAAGGTTTATCACCTGAACATTGGGCAACCTGACATTCCTACTCCTGAAATTGCACTGAATGCTGTACGCACTATGAAAGAAAAAGTGATTGAGTACAGCCATTCCGCTGGTATTGAAACATATCGCAGAAAATTGGCCGAGTATTACAAAAAAATGGGTATCAATATCGAATACACCGACTTAATTATCACAACCGGCGGTTCTGAGGCCATTTCCTTCGCTTTTAATTCGGCCCTAAATCCGGGTGATGAGGTAATTATACCAGAACCTTACTATGCCAATTACAATGCTTTTGCAAAAATGGCCGGCGTGGTACTTAAACCAATCTTTTCCCATATCGATAACGGATTTGCCCTTCCTCCCATTGCTGATTTTGAGAAAGTTATTACACCTAAAACGAAAGGTATTGCCATTTGCAACCCAAATAACCCCACAGGTTATCTTTATTCCAAAGAGGAACTGGAAACCCTGGCCACTTTGATTAAGAAATATGACTTATATCTATTCTCTGACGAGGTTTACCGCGAATTTTGCTACGACGGAAACGAGCATTTTTCGGCTCTGAACCTCAAGGGAATTGAAGACAATGTTATTATGGTTGATTCTGTTTCGAAAAGATATAGTGCCTGTGGCGTCCGTATTGGTTGCATTGTGTCGCGTAACAAAGAATTGATGACAACCGCCTTGAAATTTGCACAAGCAAGGCTTAGTCCCCCGTCATTGGGACAAATTTTGGCTGAAGGTGCTTTGGAAACAGATAAAAAATACTTCGATGAAGTATATAACGAATATATTGCACGTCGCAACTTTATGTGTTCCGAGCTTAATAAAATGAAAGGCGTAAAAACACCCGTGCCCAAAGGTGCTTTCTATTCCATTGTTGAATTACCTATTGATGATTCTGATAAATTCTGTCAGTGGATGCTTTCCGATTTCTCCTATAAGCAGCAAACAGTTATGATGGCTCCGGCCACTGGCTTTTATGCTACTCCAGGTCTTGGGAAAAATCAGGTACGCATGGCCTATGTGCTGAAGATTGAAGATCTGAAAAATGCCATGGAAACATTGGCCGAAGGATTGAAGGTTTATCCTGGACG
>JBBISE010000272.1:0-3232 GCA_037441445.1 Salinivirgaceae bacterium | reverse complement strand
ACATTCATTTTTTTTAACAAAAAAAAAGGACTGTCTAGTCTTTTTAGACAGCCCCGTTTTTTTAATAATTCTATTTTACATAATATAAATTATAGGAATACAGGGATGATTTTTTTAGCCCTGTAAAAATGAGCAATTACAGGGCTAAAAATCATTGTTTCTGAAATTAAAGAGCCTGACGTAACGTTTTTTCTAATTCCTTGCAAATGCGTTCAAAAATTTCGTCGGCGGAACCTTCGCCATCAACGATATGTAAGAGATTTCGCTTCTCATAGAAATCCCTTGCCAACATTGTCTTTTCCTCGTATTCTTCCAATCGTCCGACAATAACCTCAGTATCCATATCATACAAACGGCTTTTATCGGTTTTACTGCGCAGCGCCAATCTTTTTACAGCTTCCAGTGGCGAAACTTTTATTTCTATGGCCGTGGTTATGTTGCTATTCATTCTGCGAAGCATGCCATCGACTATGTAAGCCTGGACAATTGTACGCGGAAAGCCTTTGAATATGAATCCACGTGAACCCGGATTTGCCTGCATCTTTTCCTCAATCAGCTTAATGGCATATTCGTCTGGAACAATGGCTCCTTTGTCCATAAATGGCTTGGCAAGACGACCTATTTCAGTATCGCGTTTTATTTCATCCCGCAGCATTTTACCGGTAGAGATATAAACCAAATTGTAGCGTTCAGCCATTTTCTTTGCCTGAGTCCCTTTTCCACTTCCAGGATATCCGAACAGAATAATGTTTACCCATCTATTCTCAAGAGATTTTTCAACGGATTTTACCAATCGTTCCTGAATTTCCTCAATGCTACCTGTTCCATCGACAGGAAAATAGACTTTTTTATCCTGATAATATTTTGCAACTGGTACTGTCTTATCGTAGTATTCCTTCAATCGAACTTGTATTACGTCGTCATTATCATCCTTGCGGTTCGATACTTTGGCTCTCTCGCGCAGTCGTCGTACAAGCTCTTCATCAGGCACTTCTAGGCTAAGCATGCATGTTAACGATGTATTTAGCTTCATTAACAGGCCTTCCAGAATATAGCATTGTACAATTGTGCGAGGGAAACCATCGAAAAGAAAACCGTTAGCATCCGGGTTCTTCTTGATTTTATTTTCAATTATTTGCACAATAATTTCATCTGAGGCCAGCCCGCCTTTTTCTATAATATTTTTGGCCATTAACCCCAGCTTTGTTCCTGCTGCAATTTCTTCTCTCAAGATATCCCCTGTCGAGATGTACGTCAAATTGTACTTTTTAATTAACCATTGACTCTGAGTCCCTTTGCCTGCCCCTGGAGGGCCAAATAGTGCTATGTTTAACATTGATTTTTCTGTTTTTAGTTGTTACAAAGTATAAAAATAGTCAAATTCGCCTTTCAAATATCAATTTTGTTGAAATTTTTAGGTCGGCCCCCCTACCCTTTTTTTGAATTTTACTGAATATCAACATACTATGTTAAATTTTTCTTAAATTATGTTCCTTATGTCGAATTAACACTATTTTTGCAAACATAAAATAGTTCTTGTTGATGCAAACCAAACTTATACGTTCGACTATTATTCTGTTGGCCTTCGCCATGGTTGGCATCGTTGTCATTCAAATCCTATGGATTAGAAATGCTGTAAATGAAAACCGAAAACAATTCGATTCCGTAGTTCAAACAATGATGGCACGTATTTCTTCGCGTTTCGAGCGTCAGGAATCACTCATGACTTTTTCGGCCACTATGCAAGTACGCCAATCGTATTCCGTTATGCAACCGGGAATTGACTCTATAAATAATTTAATTGATAGTTTAAACCGAATTAAAAATCAATATTTTAAATCAAATCAAGGTCATCGGGATTATGAAAGCCGCAGAGGTATCCTTAACCTTGATGCTACTATTCGCGAACTTGAATACATAGTCTCAGAACAAAAAAATCAAATGAAAAGTATCTCGGAGTGGTTACAGTTCGAATACCGGGTACAAAAAATTCCTTTGGCCGAGCGCTTAATTCTAGGCGATTTGGATGGTATTATTGCCTACGAACAAAAGGTTAGCAATTTAGAAATGCTTGTAGAATATGCTATTTATGAACCGGTAAAAAGACAAACCGTTTATGCAACCCCAGGATTTTTCAGTAACCGTGATGCAGGGCAATATCAGATTGATTTGTATCCAAACTCGGTGGTTGGTCAATCTCCCTTATTAATTATGAAATTTCCTGATCGTGGAAAACTTGTTTTACAGTCACTGCGATGGTTACTTATTGTTAGTATTTTATTCCTGGTTTTTATTATTTCAGCCTTTTACCGGACGGTGACAATTATTGTGCGCCAAAAAAAGATTGCAGATATAAAAAACGATTTCATAAACAACATGACACATGAGTTTAAGACCCCCATTGCGACCATTAACCTTGCAACGGATGCACTGAACAGTATTATGAAATCGAACAACATACCGGAAAATGCTTTCACAGGAATTATTCGCCAGGAATCAGCGAGAATGCACCGCCACATAGAAAGAATCCTGCAAATTGCCCTTCTTGAAAGGGAAAAAGTAGTTTTAAAGCCGGAAATAACCGATATTAACCCATTAATAGTTAATATTGTAAACAGTTTTTCACTGCGCGTGAAGGAATTTGGCGGTGAACTTCGTTTTATAACTCCTGATAAACCCGTTCTGTGCCACATTGATACGGACCATTTTATAAATTCCATTTATAACCTACTTGACAATGCGCTGAAATACAACGAAAAAAAACCTCTAATTGAAATAAATATTTTAGTTCTGGATAACAAAGTAAACATATCTGTTTCTGACAACGGGATAGGTATGAACAAAGAAACAGCGCGTAAAGTTTTTGATAAATTCTTCAGGGCACACACTGGGAATACCCATAATGTAAAAGGATTTGGCCTAGGTTTGAGCTATGTAAAATTGGTCACTGAAAAGATGGGCGGTAGAATTGAATTGGAAAGTGAACCGGGAAAAGGCTCTGTATTCAAACTGATTTTCAACGAAGAAAAACATAATTGAACATAAATATAGACAAGCAATCGATATGAAACGTCCACTAGTGAATAATTATCAAATCACACAAGCGAGTCATTATTGACTTCGTCGATTTATCAATTCAATCGTGGTAAGTTCCCAGTAACCTTAAACTGAAAAATAATAAACATATGAAACGCCCATGCCGACAACCGATTTTTCGACACACAAGAGCATG
>JBBISE010000271.1:0-3238 GCA_037441445.1 Salinivirgaceae bacterium | reverse complement strand
CATCAATCAACATAGCCATGCAAATACTGAAAGACAGACAGTTACATTACAAATGTACAAATTGTGGCAAGAGTTTTTCGCAATCCGGAGTTATTTACCTGTGTCCCGAGTGTGCAAAGTTAAACACCCCAAATCTGCCTCCCAAAGGAGTGCTCAAAGTGGAATATGACTATGTTGAAATAATAAAAAAATGGCGAACATTCCACGACATTGCACAGTGGGATTTTTTACCAATCATGCCGTATCATAATACCGATAGCCTCCCCTGGCTTAAAGTAGGCAAAACGCCGTTCTACACCCTCACGAAATTGAACGGGCAAAAATTGCCGTTTAAAATTCATCTGAAAGACGATTCTCAAAACCCCACATTTTCGTTCAAAGACAGAGCTTCGGCGGCAGTTTCGGCCTTTGCCAGAGAGCAGGGAATCAACACCATTGTAGCCGCCTCGACCGGCAATGCAGGCTCATCTTTAGCCGGCATTTGTGCCTCACAGGGACAGCAAGCAATAATAATGGTTCCAGAGAAAGCCCCGGCGGCCAAACTCACCCAAATTGTTATGTATGGGGCAACCATCATTCCTGTTAAGGGAACCTACGATCAGGCATTTGACCTAAGTGTTGAGGCCACCAGGGCTTTTGGTTGGTACAACCGCAATACAGCGTTCAACCCGTTAACCATAGAGGGAAAAAAAACGGTTTCGCTGGAGCTTTTCGAACAGCTTGGACAAACAATACCCGACCGAATTTTTGTGCCTGTGGGTGACGGTGTTATTATTTCGGGTGTTTACAAAGGGTTCGAAGATTTGTGGCGCCTAGGTGTGATAGAACGAATACCAACCGTGGTAGCCGTGCAGGCAGAAGGAAGCCGCAATTTGGTCAGCAACATGGGAAGCGAACCGTTTACAATTACGCCAAGCACCACCCTGGCCGACTCCATTTCGGTTGACATTCCACGCAACTTTTACATGGCTAAACAATTCCTTAAGATGTATGCAGGTGAAACTATTTTAGTTTCGGACGAAGAGATTGTGGCGGCATCATCAATTCTGGCGAAAAACACAGGCATTTTTACCGAACCCGCTGCTGCAACTGCATTTGCCGGTTTGTTAGCATACCAAAAGAATGATATTCCGGGAAAAGACTCCAATAACGTGGTACTGCTAACGGGAAGTGGGCTAAAGGATCTGAAGGGCGTTTCAAGCATCGTCAGAATACCGGAATCTATCGAAGCAAATCTCTCTGCTTTGGTAGAACGATTGAAAATATAGGCGCAATATCAAAGGATTGCATGTTCTCTAAAAACCTCCTTTTCTGGTATTCGAAAAACAAACGCGAACTTCCCTGGCGCGGAGAAGCCGATCCGTATAAAATCTGGATCAGCGAAGTGATTTTGCAGCAGACCCGGATTGACCAAGGCCGGAGCTACTACATCCGCTTTATTGATCGTTTCCCAACGATAAAATCCCTAGCCGATGCCCATGAAGATGAAATTCTGAAATACTGGCAGGGATTGGGTTATTATAACCGCGCACGAAATTTGCACAAAGGGGCAAAGCAAATCACCTACGAGTTAAATGGATTCTTTCCAACAACAAGCCTGGGACTAAAGAGCATTCACGGAATTGGAGATTATACTGCAGCAGCCATTGCATCCATGGCCTTTAACGAACCGATAGCAGCAATTGATGGCAACCTGAAGCGCATTCTTTCACGGATGGGAGCAATTGAGACTCAAATAGAGTCCAAAGCCTTTCTCGAAGCTGCCAGCAAGGAATTAGAACGTTTGTTCGACTATCGTAACGCCGGGGATTGCAATCAGGCTTTAATGGATCTGGGTTCAATGGTTTGCACCCCAAGAAAACCGAAATGCCATGAGTGTCCCCTCGCTTCGGGTTGCATGGCTTTAGTCAAAAAAAATCAGGAAACACTACCCGTAAAAAAGAAACAAAAAATCAAAACCAAACGCTATTTTTGGTATTTGGTGAATCATCATCATAAATCTGTAACACTTTTTAAAAGAGGGAACAGCGATATCTGGGCCGGATTATACGAATTTCCAAGCATTGAAACAACGAAAGACGATATAGGCGAGTTCTTTCAAATCTTAAAAACTAAATACGGTATCGTGAACCCTTCTATTAAAGAGGTCACATCTTGCACCAAACCTCACATTCTGAGTCATCAACAGATTTTCTACACTTTTATAGAAACCAACCTAGAATTGTTCTTTTACCCCGAAACCAAAAACTATAAAACAAACGAGTTGCCCGCCCTGCATGTTTTAATTCAGAAATTCATGGAGCGTTTCTTAAGATAAAATAAATATAAAGGTTCGTGATTTTTGGCTACATTTGTGGAGCGGACAAAACAACGTACCAAATTGAACTTTATACCTCAAAATTTGTATCTTTATCGAAATGACACCAATAGAAAAAATACAGGAACAAATAGTTGAAGAGTTTTCCGGTTTAGACGACTGGATGGATAAATATGCCTACCTGATTGATTTGGGGAAGGATTTGGAAGCACTGCCCGAAGAATTAAAAATAAAACAAAACCTTATTGACGGGTGCCAGTCGAAAGTTTGGGTATTTGCCGACTATTTGGACGGAAAAATATTCTTCCGTGGCGACAGCGACGCTATTCTCACCAAAGGTCTTATATCACTGATAATAAGAGCGTACAATGGGCAAACACCCGATGATATTCTTAACAATCAACCCGAATTTATAAACAAAATCGGGTTATCGGAACATTTGAGTCCTACCCGTTCTAATGGTTTGACATCCATGATAAAACAAATAAAGTTTTATGCCATGGCCTATAAAATGAAACACGAAAGCAAATAAAACAATGGCTGACACAAATGTTATTCAACAGAAGGTGGTTGATACGCTGAAAACCATCTATGATCCTGAAATACCCGTAAATATTCATGACCTGGGCCTTATTTACAAAATTGAAGTGGATGAAGACAACAGCGTTATGATTGACATGACCCTGACCGCTCCCAATTGCCCCATTGCCGGCGATATTATTGCCCAGGTAAAAGAGAGGGTTGAGTTGATAGAGGAAGTTTCCGAAGTGTTTGTAAATTTGACGTTCGAACCACCATGGGATCCGGCCCGCATGACCGAAGAGGCAAAACTGGAATTGGGACTTTTGTAAAGAAAAAAAACAATATTATGAAACGCCCATGCCGACAACCGATTTTTCGACACACAAGAGCATGATTAAA
>JBBISE010000270.1:0-3296 GCA_037441445.1 Salinivirgaceae bacterium | reverse complement strand
TATAAACATATGAAAATCTTGTTTTACAGCCTTGGCTGTTTTGCCCGAAAAATTCTCAATTTCGACCCTGCTTTTCAATAGTTTGTAAGCCTCTTCCTCATTCCAGCGGTAGTGGGAGAGTTGTTCAAAATCACCGTAAGGGTATTTTTTACTGTCTGTTAATGAAGTGCATAATATTTCTCTCTCTCCGTTCTCAAGCTCTATTTTGATAAGCCTACAAAATATTTCACCATTCTGCATGTGCGGATAGTCCTTCAATTTTGCCTTATCCTTTTTGGGAAGGGCAAAGCTGACAATCCTTTCTTTGTCAGTACTCTCCACGAAGTCTTTCGCACTAAGCCACCAGTCATCCTTAAGACGCACACAAAACTCGATTCCTTTGGCTTTTAACAGGAACAACAACCAAAAACATGGATATCCACGATCAAGCAACAACATGTCGCCTGCGTTGACTTTATCCAAATGTTTCATCAATAAATCACGCTCACTTAAGGCATACGGTGCTATCTGTGAATCGATCGTTAGCAGGTTAAGCGGATCGTAAAGCAACGAACCCATGGCAATAGAACGAGGACTGTCGGCTTTCGGTCCAAACTGGTGTACTCCAAATTCTTCTGCTACCGATGGGTGATTGGGCAATAATAGCCTTGTCCCATCTACTGCGAACAAGCGCATCTGATGCCACTCGTAGTATTCCGCTTCCTCATAAAACGTATTAACCGCCACCTCATTCAACCGTTGAAACGCCCATGGATTAAGTTTTGCCCTTGCCTGCGTAAACGCACCCTTGGTTACTTCACGTATATTGAAGTCACTTTGGGAAACTTCTTTGTAGAAGCGGTCAAGCTCTCGCTGAATCGAACTTTTAAATCTTAGCATTAATAGTATCAACGTTTTTATCGGTAATTTTCGTTTACGAGAAAATACCCCTTCTTGGCCGTCTTTTGAACGGCTGCTAAATTGTTCATTTTCAGTTTCATAGTCGATATTTTCCGTTAAGTTTTCACGATAATCTGCTTTTTTGTTGATACTTGAGTTACCCCCCTTATACCCTTATAAAATAGCGAAATTAAAGTGAATTACAAAATTTTCATAGAACAATTATTAGTCTAAATACCAATAAAATCAGGCTGTACGAACATTCTTCTTAACTAAACGACATTGAGTTGTAAATAAATATTGATAAATTCCCTTAACTGTATCGCCTTTACTATAAAACGATTGACAAAATTCAGTCCCCAGGCGCAATACCTCATTGGTATCCGACCGAAGCAAACCCAACATTTTCTGAGTAAATGCAGTGTCAGACAAAACATTAAATTCCTTTAAGTAAGCACGTTGATCAAATGAACACACAAATAAAAACACGGACAAAACCAAAAGTACAATTCGTTTCATAGATGAATAGTTTTATAATTGAAACACAAAGGAACAAAATTTTCCCACATTGCGTATTGCAAATGCTAAAAAACGATCCCGCTATGTGTGGATATTCCAACAATGTAAATGTTATGACAAAAATAAACCCCGATTCACTTGTGAAAATGATGTAGTTTTATCGACTATCTTTGCAAGAAAAAATGTTAGTCATAAAAGCCATCAAAAAAGCATTGGGTTGGTTACTAATCGTTCCCATTCAACTGTACCGCTATTTTCTTTCGCCATGGTTACCAAACAGTTGCCGTCATGTTCCCACATGCAGCGTTTATGCAATAGAAGCCATAAATGTGCATGGTCCGTTTAAAGGATTTTGGCTGGGATTGAAACGCGTTTTAAAATGCCACCCCTGGGGCACACATGGCTATGATCCGGTACCGCCAAAGGAAAATAAAAATTAACTATTGAACTTTCTGTATCGCAATTTGGCCGTTTTTCATTACCTTCGCAACCGTTAATGCAGTACCGAAAATAATCAGATAAAACACTCATAGTATGGATTTTAGTTTTATAGAAATCTTCTCCGCCTTCATGGTTCTGTTCGCTGTAATTGATATCATTGGAGCTATCCCCATTATTTTGGATTTAAAAGCAAAAGGCAACGTTATTGAAGCCGAAAAGGTTTCGCTGATTTCATTGGGAATCCTTACCGTATTTTTGCTTTTGGGTGAGCCGCTTTTGAACGTTTTTGGGGTCGATATAGCCTCATTTGCCATTGCCGGAAGCTTTGTTCTCTTTGTTCTATCCATGGAAATGGTGTTGGGAATCGAGATTTTTAAGAATCAGAACATGAAAGGGGCATCTATTGTCCCCATTGCCTTCCCTTTGGTGGCTGGAGCCGGTTCAATAACAACGCTTTTATCACTTAAAGCAGAATATGCAACCATAAACATTGCTATAGCCTTGGTATTAAACATAGTATGTGTTTATTTGGTATTAAAACTAACGCGCCGGATTGAAAAATTCTTTGGGCCCACAGGCGTAATGATTTTGCGTAAAACATTCGGTATTGTACTATTAGCCATAGCTATTCGTCTCTTCATGTCTAACCTGGCAGTATCACTTGAAGGCTTGTTTCCGGGATTGTTTTATAGATAGGATTTTAGGTTTTAGGAGTTTAGCTCTCAGGTTTTTAGGAAGATTAAAAAATGTTCAATTAAAAAATGGTTGCTGCCTTTATTTGCAGCAATTTGTTGGTCAATGTATTGTCGAAAATCGGTCATTCGGAATGGGTGTTACTTTATTTTCTTTGCCAACAATCTTCGGGTAATGGCTTTGCCATGGCAGGGAAGAAACAGTTGGCAGGGGGTATTTAGCAATGCTTTCCAACTTTTGTGCAACAAATCAATATCATCGGCAAAGGGTGGAAAAACGGAATTGGGGAAAATACCAAATAGTGTGTCTCCAACAAAGGCTATCTCATTATCAACCAACACACTAATAGAACCCGCTGAATGTCCCGGGGTGGGCAAAATCTCAATTTTCGAATTCAACACTGGAACCATCATGCTTGCATTAATAACAATATCGGCATTGAACGGTTCAAACATAAAAAGCGTGTCCAAATGTTTCCCCAGTTTTATTAAAAGTCTTGTTATGAGATTGGTGCCGTTAGGCAACGGTGTATTTCCCAATTCCAAAAACTGGTGTTCGCGTTGGCTGACCACAATTTTGCAACCGAACTGTTGTTGCAAACGAGCGGCATTTTGGCAATGATCGTAATGAGTGTGGGTAAAAATAAGATAATCAAGGGTTTGATTTTCGGGAAGAAAGCTCAATACGTTGCGTAAAAGTTTTTTGATACTTGTCAAGTTTCATAAGGTTGTTGGTTAAAACAATCTTGCTTTGATTTAAATTTC
>JBBISE010000269.1:0-3305 GCA_037441445.1 Salinivirgaceae bacterium | reverse complement strand
AATTTTTTTAACAAAAAAAAAGGACTGTCTAGTCTTTTTAGACAGCCCCTACAATCAAAAAAATTATCGACATAAAATTAAAGATTGACGATAAAATTCCTCCAAGAATAGATTTCATTTCCATTTCGTGCTTTCGTGATAGATATTTGCTTGAAAATAACCCTAAATTTGTAAGATATGAAATCCGTATTTGTGTTTTTTATACACCTTCCCGTCTGGGTTGTGGTGCTGTTTATTGCAGTTGCCATGAGTTCTGATGTCAACCATTTGAACAATGGTATGTTTACGGCATTGCAATCTTTTGCTTTGATTACCTGGCTCTTATCGGGCTTTTATCTGTTTTATGAATTTCTGATTCCTCAATTTTTGGTAAAAAAGAAGGTTCGGCTTTTTGTGTTTTGGGGAAGTCTGTCAATTTTTGTAGCATTACCAGCGATGATTTTCCTAATCAATAAGCTTAGTTTTGCCGTTTCAGGAATTGATGATCCAATTAAAAGTGGATGTTGGCTTTACCCATGGCTTGGTGGCATTTTAGGCTCAGCATTCTGTGGTACACTGGGTTCATTCTACCGGTTTGGGACAGATTGGTTTTGGAACACACAAAAAAAGAACGGGTTGGAGAAAAGAAACTTAGAAAGCGAATTGCGCCTCTTTCGCAGTTGATTAAACCCACATTTATTGTTTAACACATTAAACAACATTGACTCTCTCATATACACTGCGCCCGAAAAAGCATCGGAAATGCTCTCAAAACTTGCCACCCTGCTGCGTCATTCTGTTTTACGACTCAGGAAACAATAAAATACGGATGAAAGAAGAACTAGACTTTATTTCAATGTACATTGACTTGGAAAAAATTCGGCTAAAGTTTCCGGAAAATGTTCGGTTTGATGTTGATTGCAACCCAGAAATCCAAATACCGTCCATGATTTTTCTTCCATACATTGAAAATAGCTTTAAATACAGCAATTTAAACTAACAAAGTGAATGGGCAAACATTGTCATCCGTCAGGAAAACAATACCATCATGTTTGTCTGCTCCAATACTGTTTCGAGCCCAAATTTACTGAGCGTTAATGGAGGTGCAGGTTTGGAACTATCCGAAAAAAGATTAAAAATGCTTTATCCGCAAAAACATGATTTACAAATATATCAGAAAAACAGTGTCTACACTGTAAAACTAATAATCGACATTTCATGATTCGTTGCATTGTGATTGATGATGAACCTTTGGCTGTAGAAAAATTAGCTACTTTCATTGGTAAGATACCAGAATTTACTTTGATTAAAACCTTCACTTCAGCCATTGAAGCCGCTGGATTTCTAAAAGACAATCCCATATATCTGGTTTTTTTTAGACATTGAGATGAAGGAAATGACAGGTATTGAGATGCTTGAAAACATTCAAATCCAGTCGAAGGTTATTATTACCACTGCCTATGAAAAATACGCCATTCGGGGATTCGAGTTTCAAATAGGCGGCTATTTGTTAAAGCCATTTACGTTTAGCCGATTTCTGAAATCGTGTCACAAAGTAATGGCCGAGTTGGCTATAAACCAGCTTCCCGTTCAATGTTCAAGGATTTTCATAAAAACAGAGTATCGATTAGAAGGAATTGATATCCAAACCATTAAATATATTCAGGGTGAAGGCGATTATCGAAAAATTGTGACAGAAGGGGCCACGATAATGACACTGCAATCGTTTAAAGAAATTCAGGCGGTTCTGCCCTCTTCCATCTTCGTTCGTGTTCACCAATCGTTTATTGTGAATATAGAGAAAATTGAACGGATAGAACGTAACCGAATTAAGATAGGCGAAATATACATCCCTATTAGCAACTCCTACAGCATGGAATTTTACAAAATCATCCAGCGATAATCTTTTTCCTGGTAGCACCTTGAAGTGCTGTTTTTTTCGATTTAAGTTTGGGAGGTTAACCTTAATATTCAGAAAAACCCGTACAGAACCTAAAGCTGCTGAGTTTCTGATAACTTTAAAGTGGGAAATTGAACATAACTGATTTAGCGCGTGTTTGCTCTCCAAAACCCAGATTGTATTGTTTAGAAAAAAATCCAGGGACTGCCTCAATGGTAATTTTATTATGATGTATTTTAGGTGGATGTCCAGGAAGTCATCTGATTGTAAAGTATTAATATTCATGTCTTTTAAGACAGTCTTATTCGGAAGATGTAAAAATGTAAGCTCTCAAGACGCGGTTTTTCCTTCTTGTAAAACTTCTTTTTCGAAAAAATCGGTTATGCGATTTTCCCTGAATTTAATGGGATTTGTTGTCAGAGTAATGGCCGATTCTTCAATTGCAATCCCTGCAGAAAAACCCTCAAAACCTGATCTTTGCATGGGCGGAACTTGTCATGCCCCGGTTTGCGGAAAAGGGCACTTAATTCGTGTCGGCTAAACCGGAAATCGGCCAGTTTCAGAATCTCTAAAATGTCTTCGTCCTTGAGGTTCAGGGCTATTTTAAGTTTCCTGAAAACCAAATTGTTGTCTAACTTTTCAGGACCTTCGGGTTCTGGTCCTTCCTTTTTTCCCCGGTTGTGGATAATTAAACCGTTGAGAAAAACAAGAAGATTGGGGTCTTCAAGGTGTTGGAACTCAGAGTCGTCGTCTTTTTTTAGCCAGTTGCTGAGTTCGGGACGCGACACCGGTTTTCCGCCAAAGTCGAACAATGCCATCATTTTCTGATCGTCGTAGTTGAAGGTGTACCTGAGGCGCCGGAGGATATCGTTGTTTGTCATGTTAGTTGGCTTATAGTGTGGGTATTGGCTCGTTAAACCAATTAAAAGTTCTTTTGACGCAAATATAAGTAAAGTTAATTTCCGCAATAGTTCGTTAAACTTATACATAAATGTTTGATTTTCAACAAAATAAGTGTTGGAAAATTTTGTAAAGCCCCTGATAATCAGTAACTTAACGGATTAACCACAATCTGTTTAAATTATGACGCTCAGGGACCAAATATCATACAAGACATTGATAAACAAATGTTTAAAAAATATGCCAAAAATAAATCTGTGGAGAAAGTCGTTTCTTCCGGAAACGTTTTTGCTCTTCCTATCTATCAAGGGTCGAATTAACTTTCTTCAGCTTGCAGGATACGGAAAATTTTGTGAACAACGGTTCAGACAACAGTTTGAAAAGCAGTCTGACTTCCTGTTGTTCAATAAAGAACTTACTCTTTCTCAGGGTAGTGGGAGGTTTCTAATAGCATTCGATCCTAGCTATATAAGTAAATCGGGGAAAAAGACTCCTGGCGTTGGTTGGTACTGGTCAGGTTGCGCTA
>JBBISE010000268.1:0-3319 GCA_037441445.1 Salinivirgaceae bacterium | reverse complement strand
TAATAATCATGCACTTGTGTGTCAAGATTTGGTTGGCATGTTCGTTTCATATGTTTATAATTTTTCGGTTTACGGCCATATGGAACTTCATGCCGACTTTAATCATGCTCTTGTGTGTCGAAAAATCAGTTGTCGGCATGGGCGTTTCATGTATTTTGATAGTTTGGATTAACGGTCCATGTTTCCCACATCCGTTTGCCTTTTGGACAAAACGATAAACATTGACCCTGTTTTCTTTAACAATATACTGATTTATTGTGGGTTCGCATTTGAATAAATTGTGGCCACAAAGGTATAAGATTTTTTTAGGATTTAGCAAGCCATAATCATTGAATGTAAACTTTGATAAGCATTCCGATTTTCTGGTTGGACAATATCACATTATGAAAAAAATGGTTACCTTCGTAACGTTTTCAAATCGTACCACTATGAAGAAGATACTCGTTTGCGCATGTTTATTGGTTTTTATACTGCCCACCAGTGCGCAGGTAACTGACCCGGAAGAAGTTTTACGCAAGCAAAGTTCCGATACTACCAAAGGATGGAAATATGGAGGTGTTTTTGCCGCAAACCTTACACAAACTTCCCTCTCGAACTGGGCTGCCGGAGGGGAAGAGTCTGTCAATATCACCGGAATGGCCTCGCTATTTGCCAATTACCGTGAGGGTAAGAACCGATGGTCGAACAGCCTCGATTTAGGATATGGTATCCTCCGGAAAGGATCATCGGCAAACAAGTTTATAAAAACCGACGATAAAATTGATATTTTATCAAAATATGGAAGAATGGCTTTTAAAGGCTTTTATTACAGTGCATTAGTCAACCTAAAGACACAAATGACAGCAGGTTTTAATTATCCAAATGATTCAATAACCATTTCTGATTTTTGGGCTCCTGCTTATCTGGTAAGCGCTGCTGGTCTTGATTACAAACCCAACGATTATTTCAGTGCCTTTGCAGCCCCTGTTACCTCAAAGGTTACTTTAGTTAACAGTCAACGTTTGGCCGATTTAGGTTCATTTGGTGTTGAGCCTGCAGTTTATGATTCAATAGCAGGTGTTTATACAAAAATTAAAGAAGGAAAACGTTCAAAGAAAGAAGTCGGGGGCTACGTACGAGTTATTTTTTCTAAGGGAGATTTTAAAGTGGAGTGGCTTAAAAATGTTTCGTTTACCTCAAAAATTGACCTTTTTTCCAATTACCTGAAAAACCCCGAGTGCATTGATGTAAACTGGGAGACACAACTCGTATTTAAAGTCAACAAGCTACTGTCAGTTAATCTATCTACGCACCTGATTTACGACGATGATGTTACTTACAAAAGCGAGGATGGCACCATCACTGGTCCCAAAATTCAATTCAAAGAACTTTTAGGTATTGGGCTTTCCTATAAATTTTGACGGGGCTCGAATACTACGTTGTATTGTTCATGACTGATATACACATCTTCACCACACATAAATTTGTTCGGTAAGAACCGTGTGTTATCAACAAACACCGTTAACGGGGGAATTGTACCTAGTTTGATGTAATGGCCATTGGTGGTTTTTGTTATATTAGTTATTTCGGCTTTTACTTCGTTTCTGGTGCTGTCTGGGTGCAGTGAAATTTTAATTGTTGTTGGATCGAGGGCAACTGGCCTGTTGTTGGAAGTTTTTAATCCTAATTCAGAAAGCAGTCGGATTGTCTGGTTGTTGGGGGTATCAAAAAAGTTTAAGAAACCAAACAACCGGGCCACAAAAGCATTTTCGGGATTCGATGCAACAGTTTGTAAATCACCGTACTGTAAAAGGGAACCATTGTTTAAAATTACAATGTAGCCAGCCAATTGATAGGTTTCTTCCACGTCATGTGTTATATGAACAATGGTTTTACCCGTTTGATTAACTCTTTTCAGCAAAAGAATCAAATCGTCGCGCCGCTCCACGTCAACTGCCGATAGGGGTTCGTCCAACAAAATCAACTCGGCTTCTGAAACCAATGCCCTTGCAAGCGCAACACGTTGTTTTTCACCTCCACTGATTTGGTGTGGAAAGCGATCTAAAAGGTGTTCAATACCGGTCTCCTCAATAGCCATTGACAGGCGCGAATTGTATTCAAATGAAGGAACTCGTTTGGCTGCGAGCGGAAAAAGAATGTTTTTTTTGACCGTCATGTGGGGAAACAAATTCCCATCCTGAAAAACTAGGGCAAATTTTCTGTCTTGGGGTTTTATTTTGTTTACATCAGTATTGTTCCAAAAAACGTTTCCTCTGTCGGGTTTTCTAAGGCCGCTTAACAATTCCATAAGAATGGTTTTCCCGGCACCCGATTCCCCAATGACCATAGCATACGAACCGGTGGGTATTTCGAAAGACATGGGCTTAAGTTCGAAATTGTCAAACTTCTTATACAGGTTCACCGCTTTTAACATAGGAGCCGGACGCTAATTTTCGTAAAATAATAAACACAAGGAGACAAATTAAGATAAACAAAACAGCAACAGGTTGCGCGTATTTTAATCCATATGCCGCAAACCGTTCATAAATCAGAACAGGTGTAATCATTGGGTGATAAGCAACCATAACAACAGCACCAAATTCGCTCATTCCCCTGGCAAACATCTGGATAATGCCCGTAAGTACGTGTCTCCAGGCCAAGGGCATTGAAATAGTGAAAAATACACGGGCGCGGCTTGCGCCAAGCAATTGGGCAGTCTGTTCCATGCGGACTGGAACGTTCAAAAAACCTTCCCTTGCGGTGTTAACCAAAAAAGGAACACTAACAAAAGCCATGGCTAGTCCAATGGAAAAAGTAGAGCCAACCAGAGAGAAACCAAGGGAATCGGCCAGCCTTCCAACCATACTTTCCCTCGATATAAGCCCCAAAACAGCGATGCCTGCAGCAGAGTGTGGAATTACTATTGGTATGTTTATCAGTCCAATGAGTAGTGCTTTTCCGCGAAAATTGAACCTTGCCAGAATATAGGCCAGAGGTATAGCCATAATGGCGAAACAAACAGTTGTAATAAGCGCTATGGTAATGGTTATTGAAATACTTTCACGAACGATTTTGTCATTCGTAGTTTCCCATAGATCCGGGAAACTAACCGAAGTGAACATTCCGGCTATGGGAGCAATGAGAAACCAAAGTACTACACCCGAAAGCACTAATGCAAAAACCTGGGTAGTTTGTATGGTCTTTATTTTCGTCATAAGTTCAATATGCAACAGCAAAAATAGCGAAGCAAACAAACAAACGCAAACGATATGAATAGAAATGCAGTTTGAACCCAGATTACGCATTAGCGATTAGAGGAATTTTGAGAGGGTAGTCCCAC
>JBBISE010000267.1:0-3333 GCA_037441445.1 Salinivirgaceae bacterium | reverse complement strand
CCTAACTTTACAAAAATCGGTGAAATGATAAACGTCAGCCGCAATTCCTTAGATGACTATTTCCTTTTCATGGAGAAAGCCGGACTTATTGCCCAGCTGCGCGATGAAACAGGCGGTATCCGAGGTCTTGGCAAGGTAGAAAAAGTTTACTTAGATAACACAAATATCATTTTTAATCTGGTTGGTGATAAGTCAAACGTGGGAAATATCAGGGAAACATTCTTTTTTAACCAAATGCGGGTCAATAACGAGGTAATGTCTTCAAAAACAGCCGATTTTATAATCGACAACCTTACATTTGAAGTAGGTGGGGAGAACAAAAAACAGAAGCAAATTGAAAAAGACGGCAAATCGTTTTTGGTAAAAGACGACATAGAATTCGGCTACCTCAATACAATACCCCTTTGGGCTTTTGGGTTGAATTATTAGTTTTTTCTACCCACTTATTTTTCCTGTTTTGCACATGATTTATGCTGCATCTCACGCAAAGCGCTGTCAATTAGATGGATGTAAAAACGGGTATTTGCCTAACCGAAAATACTTCATATTTCTGCAAAAAATACGAGCCCCTAATCAAAAAAATCCCTACTTTTGCCCCCGAAATTTACAATGGGGTGCCTTACTTTCAGGCTGAGATCATACCCTTAGAACCTGATCCGGGTAATGCCGGCGAAGGGAAAAGTTTTTTCGTATCTCATTTTGTTTTTCCCCATTGCTTTTTGTTTAACCTTAAAGCAATTTTTTTAAATGAAACACACATTTTTTTTAACACTGCTTGGGCTGATATCAGTCGGGGCCATGGCGCAGGTTACCTTGCGCGGAAAAGTTACCACGCTCGAAAACAAACCGCTGGCCGGAGCTAATGTGGTAGTCAATAATCCCAAATCGGGTACGGTTACCGATCTCAATGGTGCATTTTCGCTTGCTGACTTAACACGAAATCAGGAACTTACATTAACCGTTTCTTTCTTGGGCTACAAACCCGAACAGCGTAGGTTGACGCTTGCTTCCGATGATTTTATCACCATTCAACTCGAGGAGCACGCCATTACAACACAGGAAATTATTGTATCGGCAACCCGGGCAAGGGAAAATACGCCCACAAGCCACCAAACTATGGATTTGACGAAAATAAAAGAAACCAACACCGGACAGGAAATTCCCTACCTGTTGCAGTTGACCCCATCGTTGGTGGCTACGTCCGACGCCGGTACAGGCATTGGTTATTCCAGTTTCCGGATTCGGGGCACAGATCTAACCCGGATTAATGTTACTGTGAATGATGTGCCATTGAATGATGCCGAGTCGCACGGGGTGTTTTGGGTCAACATGCCTGATTTTACTGAAAGTGTCAACAGCATTCAAATTCAGCGTGGAGTGGGCACGTCGTCCAACGGTGCGGCTGCCTTTGGGGCATCGGTAAATTTGCAAACCAATGCGTTGGAAAAAGAGTCGTATGCTGAAGCAAACAACGTTTTTGGTTCGTTCAACACCCGCAAGCACACACTGAAAGCCGGGACGGGACTGATGGCGAACAACTTCGCCTTCGATCTTCGTCTGTCGCAAATTACCTCCGATGGCTTTATTGACCGTGCCTTTGCCGACATGAAGAGTTTCTACTTCAGCGGTGGCTACTATTCCGACAAGCATATCCTGAAAACCAACATTTTCTCAGGAAAAGAAATCACCTATCAGGCCTGGGAAGGCGTTCCTAAAGTCAAGTTGCAAAATGATACTGCCGGAATGCGCCGGTTTGCCAATGAGTCGGGATATTCGCCCGAGGAGACCGAAAACCTCTTCAACAGCAATGCACGGACTTTCAATAAATATCTGTACCACAACCAAACCGACAACTACAAACAAGATCACTACCAGGTATTTTACACCTACAATCACAGTTCAAACCTGAAGGCAAATCTGGCGCTGCACCTGACCGAGGGTTTTGGCTATTACGAATCGTACAGGTTCAGCAAAAAACTTTCGGGCTTTGGATTGTCTGATATGCAAATTGGAGATACCCTTGTTCGCCGAACTGATTTGATAAACAGAAAGTTCCTTGACAACGATTTTTATGGCGCTGTAGCTTCAGTCAATTACAAAAATGATTTGCTGGATATTACCATGGGTGGAGGCGCAAACCGCTACGACGGGCATCATTTTGGAACCATCATTTGGTCGCAGTTCAACAACGGCAGCATTAGTCCCGACCACGAATATTACCGAAACCAGGCGGTGAAAGACGATGCCAACGCATACGTCCGTGCTTCGTTGAAAATCAGCGATATGATTGATTTTTATGGCGATATTCAGCTACGTGGAATCAAATACAACATTGATGGTTTCGACGACGACAACCGTGATGTAACTCAAAAACACAGTTTCTTGTTTTTCAACCCTAAAGCTGGGTTTTTCGTGCACAAAGACAACTTCTCGGGATTTGTTTCGCTAGCGCAGGCACACCGCGAGCCCACCCGCAGCAACTACACCGATGCCGATTCGGCCAAAGGAATTCCAACCCAGGAAAAACTGTTGGATTGGGAGGCCGGATTGGGCTACAAAAACGAATTCTTTTCAGCCCAGGTTAACTTTTTCCACATGCAATACCGCGATCAGCTGGTGTTGACCGGAAATGTAAACGACGTGGGTTCGCCCATCATGGAAAATGTGGACAACAGTTTCCGTCAGGGAATTGAATTGTCGGTGGGTTTGAAATTGTCCGATAAACTGGAGTGGACTGGATTAGCAACGTTCAGCCGCAATAAAATCGAAAACTTTGTTGCTTATTTCGACGATTGGGACACCTGGGGTCAGCGTATCGACACCGTAGGATCGACCAACATTGCCTTTTCTCCATCGGTGGTTTTGGGATCAGTTTTGACCGTTAAACCCCTGAAAGAACTGTCGTTGACACTAACCGACAATTTTGTAGGAAAACAATACATTGACAACACCTCCAACAAAAACCGTCAACTGGACAGCTATTGGGTTACCAATGTGCGTGTAAATTATGCCACTGAGTTGTGGAAAGTCAACGCATCGTTTTTTGCACAGATTAACAATCTCTATAATGTTGAATATTCGAGCAATGCCTGGGTTTATAGCTACTACTATGAAAACGAGCAACGCGCCATGGATGGCTATTTTCCGCAAGCCGGAAGGCATTTTATGGTGGGGCTGAATGTGCGGTTTTGATTTTTTTAAGATTCATTAGAGACACCTTCTATCAAAAAAATCGAATTTCGAATGTTAATGGGATGTAGCAAATGAACCTATTTTAATAAGGGGCTGTCTAAAAAGACTAGACAGTCCTTTTTTTTTGTTAAAAAAATTGAA
>JBBISE010000266.1:0-3340 GCA_037441445.1 Salinivirgaceae bacterium | reverse complement strand
TTTTTTTTGATTTTTTTGTAACCTGAGGTTCACGAAGGGATAAATGATGCTTTCGACTACAGTTTAATAAACCTCAAAACCGTGGTTTCCGTTTCTGTTTTTACTACCATGAAATAAATGCCAGCCTTCAAATCAGCAATGTTCATCGAAATTTGTCCTCCAATATTGTTGGTTTCGAGTTGGTTTATCCTTGTTCCTGAAATATCGGATATTGTGATGGCTGTAACAAGTTCGTTTTGGGGCATTTCTACGCAAATAACGCCACGGGCCGGGTTTGGATAAACACGGATTTTGTGTGAATCGACACTGGAAACTGCACCAATATAATCGAAGTGCGCCACCGCTGTAATATCTTCATTAACAGTAATATTGACCGTCGATGTGGTCAATTCTTCGCTATTAATAATCCATTTCGTGAACTCCCAATTGGCATCAGCCATGGCCTCAATGGCAAACGCCTGTCCATGAACAATCTGGTATTCTCCTGCCTGCGGATTGGTTGACCCATTACCCACAACCGATATGGTGACGGAATGGTTGATTGGTGATGTTACTGTGATGTAGTTTTCTTTTGTTAAAGTCATATCGTCGTTTACCGTCAGGGCAACAGTTTTATTTCCCGCTGTCGAGTATGTTACAGTATGTGGACCCACTGTGTTGGCTGTCAACGGTGTAGCATCTTCGCCAAAATACCAGTAATACGATTGTGCTTCAACACCATTGTTCTCAAATGTGAATGTAACTTCTTGTCCGGTAGCAACTTCTGTTAATGATGCAGTAAAATCAAAATTGAAGCTGTTTCCGCGGGCGTGGAAACGATATAATCCTGCGGGGGCAACCAACGGTTTGGTCAGTGTTTTGCCGTTATTGTTCACTACTTCAAGGTAGTAGAAAATGTCTGTATCGGTGTTCTGTGCCGGAATTGAAGCTGTGAAATTGCTGCAAGAACGACGCATGGATACTTCGTTAAAACCCTGTGTTGTGTCTGCACTCCAATATAATGTTGCACTCTGAACATCGGATGTTGTTGAAATGGATGCGTAAATCGGGTAACCTGATGGAATAAAATCCATGGTGTCGCGAATGGATGCGTGGCTAATGAAAATGGGGTCATTGGCCGCAATTTCGCGTGTAATGCAGTGAATGGCACCACTTGCCGGAATAACATTTCTCATATTAATTCCCACCACGTTGTAACCGGGCATGGCATCTCGATAGACCTGCAACGCCTGCGCATCGGTAGAAAGGTTGTAAATCGGAACTAAAACCACGTTGTTTAAAATAGTGGCATTGGTATAGGTCAGATAATCAGAATATTGATTAGGATATTGTCCTGATTCATCGGCGGGCATGGGAATGCGAAAAACGCGGTATGGACGCCCATAGGGTGTTTGGTAATTGTTGAGGATGTAGTTCAGGTTCGCTTCAATTTGCGGCCCGTCAGAAACACCCTGGGGATATTGTCCAACCAGTAAAGTCTCTTCGTCCAGCAGCTTCATGTGCATATCAATGTGGTGAATGCCATCGTAGGGAAGAACCGTCATTTTTACATAGGGATCGATGCCCATGTATTTTTTCTTGATAGTGTCTATTTGTGCAACTGTAAGTCCGCTGTTCTCGGTTAAAATCAGGTTCGATGAAAAACCCCGGTTAAAACCATCGGTCATAAAATTTCCACCGGTAGCCGTCAGCCGGTATGGATTAACCGTCATTTGGTAAAGCGGTAAACCAAGGTGGTTGGCCATAACGCCGGGAATTACATCATCGGCAGGACGTGGACGGTTGTAAACCCAATCGACGAAGGCTAACTCGTTTGTTCCATGCAAATAAATGCTTTGTGGGCCATAGTCGCGTACCCACACGGAATTGTAGTTTGCCACCACAAATTCAATATTGTCGGTGTTCACTCCGCCCGATGCCAGATAACTGGTTACTGTAGAGGCACTTGAGCATACAATGTAAACCTTGACGGCTTGCTTGGCGTGACGTACAATTTCGCGAAGGTTGCTGGTATAGGAAGTCCAGGTAACAATGACACCCTGCATTTCCTCAAACTCGGCAGGTGTACGCGGTATTTCAGCAGGGGGAACTACATCTTTACCTTCGGGATAGTTCTTAATATAGTCGTCCCAAATCGATTTCTCGTATTCAGTCTTGCCTTTTGGCAGGATTTCCTGTCCAAAAGTGGTGCTTGCTAACAAAAGAAGCAAAAGTAGGGGGAAAAGTCTAAACATTTTGTAAAGCATTAAAGGTTTAAAATTCGGCGGCTAAAGTAATGATTATTTCTTTCGATTGTCTCTCGCGTAAACGAAATGATATCTATAGCCTTGCAATTCAATTCCTTTCTCTATAAAAATAAATTGTCCCGTCAAAATCAATCCGGAGGAGTATGATTTTAACGGGAGCATGGAATAGTGCAGAAACGCATTAATTTATCATGAATGCCATGGGATTTAAACCACTATAATTTCGAAAATTGAATTGAAACTATTTTACTTATAATGATTTACCCTTAGGAAACTGACCCTTAAAAAAATGATTCTTCATCGAGTCCATTTCCCAAAACATTCGATCCATTTGTTCCATGTTTTTGCGGAAACGTTGCATAAAGAAATCTTCTTTATAAAAGTCATACTGTAGCAACGAATCCTCGAAAAAGAAATCATGGAAAAATGGTCTGTGCGAGAATGGATAAAAGGTGTTGAATTGATTTTTAAAAACGTTTAAAATGCTATCAGCCATAATGGTATCTCCTTCGATATTCGAATAATACGATGTGTAACTCGAGTCATAACGAATTAGGTTTCCTTGTTCGTCGTATTCTTTGTTTACCCGGATGTCAGAATGGGGCTGATGCCGTTGTGTTTTATCCGTCTCAGATTTTTGGGTTTGTGCATCGCAACCGAAAGCAAATAACCCAATAAGGCTTATACATGTGATAATAGTTTTCATAAGGCATGATTTTAGGTGTTTAGGGCATCGAATTTGATTTTCCTTTTAAGTTTTTTGCTATTGAATAGCTATCTTTTTCTTATTTTGCTCGATACCAGACTTTTTGGCAATTTTTACCGTCAGGATACCGTTTTTCATTTCGGCCTGAACGCGTTCCTGGTCAGCTATTTCCGGAATTTGGAATATGCGTTGAAAGGAAGCATACCCATACTCGCGGCGTATCCAGTTTTTGTTTTTGTCCTCTTTATCGTACTGTTTCTCTGACGAAATTTGTAAACAATTGTCGCAAATCTCCAGTTTTACATCCTTTTTGTCCAGACCAGGCAGGGCAATGTTAACTTCAAATGCTTTTTCCTGGTCTGATATATTTACCGATGGCAAAGTTGAA
>JBBISE010000265.1:0-3388 GCA_037441445.1 Salinivirgaceae bacterium | reverse complement strand
TGCATAATGTTTTATTTTCTTATTTATTATGTATTTCAACCCTTAATTCGCATTACTAATGATTCCTTTATTCAATTAATTTCATTTCTAAAACGCTTTTAACTTCAATCTTCATTCCCATCACATCTGTTGAGGTGCTAATATGGCCTTTAATGTTGCTAAATATTCCGTTCACATAATCAAAATTCGAGGTGATGTCTCCTTTGATATCTGGCATTGCCTGAGTAGCCATGTTTAAAGCAGCCTTATCTTCGGCATCCATGTCGTCCATTCCGTCTCCCATGTTCATATCGAAACCAAATGATCCACTTTCTCCTGTTTTTCCTTTTGTGTCCGTTTGTGTCATATCCCGGCTTTTTTCCGTTTCTATTTTGTAATTGATAGTAGCAATTCCATTATCCATGCCGGTGACCGTAATTTTGTTCGGAAAAATAGCCATATTTATATCCACCTCGTCACCCGCATTGAGTTCACCTTCGGGCAACGCCATCAGCTCTATCAATTCGTAAGGAAAAATGTCGAGATTTGGAGCATCGTCTTTGATTTCAATTTCAACCGTCTTTGGCTTTGGTGGTGAAGGTTGATTTTCGGTTACCTTGTATCCGGTTTTTAGTGTCCCCGTTTTAGGGTCGAATTCAGCATAGGCCTCCACTTTTGTTCCACCCGATTCAGCGCTTGCTGAAACGGAGTTGTTTCCGGCCGAACCCTCCGCAGATAAGTCATTGACAATGAAATTGCCTTTTTCGGTGACAATCATTTTCTTTTTACTAAAGAATTCAAAATTGCCTTTTCTGTCAACTTTAAAACCTGATGTAAGGTTGTTTGAGGGTACGCCATTAAGGCTTGCAATAACACTTCCGTTAGTGTTGGTAACCTTGTAGTCTATGAGGTAAATTAAACCTTCTGCTGATCCATCAGCCATAACTTTATCTATTTTCAGGCTAAATTTAGTGGTTGATTTGTAACTATCAGAACCTGCAACGCCAAACATACCTCCGGAAAGACTAAACGTTTCTGTTGAATTTGCTGAAAAAGTGTAGGTTTTGCCCTTTACCCACGTGTAATTCAGCTCGGTAGCGTTGATTGATGTAACACCGGTCACGCAGAATAGTACAATTGTTGCAATAAGTAGTGTTTTCATTTGTTTGGTTTTTACATTGTTAATTAAATCCGCCGTATTTATACAACTCCTCTCGTGGGTTTATACACATGACAGGAATTTTACAGTCATTGGCTATTATTTGTTGTTCGGAGGCTCCCATTACATAGTCTTTAAGACTGATATTTTTTGTCGTCATCACGGCAATAAGATCGGCCTGATTATTCTTAGTAAATTCAATGGATGCATTGGCAAAATCCTCTTTAGTTTGGTTTGTATGCACTGAATATCTTATACCCTTGTTTTCTAAAGCCTTTTTAAGAAATAATATGTTTTGGTTAACTTTAGTTGCAAGCCTTTCATCACTGACAAAATCCCTGAAAATTAAAATCTCGCTTCTATAATATTGAGCAAGATACACAATCCAGGGAAGTTTTTCCTTGTTCTCGCTTTTAAAATTTATGGGAACTACAATTTTCTGCAAATAATTATTTTTTGGTGGAGCCTGAACCACAATAAATGGCACGTTCGATCCCACAATCACTTTTAGGGCCCAACTGCCTGTCAATTTTTGCATACCCCTAATACCATGGGTTCCCATAATCACAAGGTTTGCCTGGATGTTGTTTGCAACCTCGCTGATTGTTGTAAAAATGGTTCCCTCCTTGACAATGATTCCAGGTTTAATACCAAATTTTTGATTGCAATCTTCGGCAATTTTTTGCATATCTTGAAGAATGGTAGCTTCTTCATCTTTTTTGTTCAGAATGTGAATAAGTTGAATGCTATTACCAACCATTTTAGCAATGCGGACTGCATGTTCCAGGGCAAATGCCGAAACTTCTGTAAAATCCCAAGTAACAAGTATAGATGAGGGGCTCATTTTCTGTTTTTCTGTTTTAGCTCTCAAGTAAAGAACACTTACCGAAAGAGTGTTATACACTGATTTAAAAAATGAAAACAAAGGTATGAAATTGAATTGAGAAATGCATTATTGTCGCTGCTAACGACATATAATTATCCTATCACTAGTGGGTACTTAAAATAAAAAATAGTTCTTTGAAAACCTTTGTTTATCGCACTTGTAGCGTATTTTATAGGCGTGACGATTTGAATTGAAAGTCCGATTTTTGCTTTGAGAAAAGCTTAAATCCATGAATCAAGGCAAATACATCTTCGCTCAGCTTACAGATTTCTTGCCACGCAGGTCTTTTGATCGAATTGTTGAAAAATTTGATGGTAACAAACATGTGAGATCGTTTACTTGTTGGAATCAAAAGCTTTGCATGGTCTTTGGCCAATTGACTGCCAGAGACAGTATGAGAGATTTGATGTTGAGTATCGAAGCCCATCAACCAAAATATTATCATCTCGGCTTTGGGGCTACAGTTACCCGCAGAAATCTGGGCAAGGCCAACGAAAGACGGAATTACAAAATCTTTGAAGAGTTTGCCTACATTCTGGTTGAAGAAGCCCGGAAGAGCTGTTATAAGCATGATTTTGAAGTAGAAGTTGAAGGCAATGTCTATGCTTTAGACTCGACGACGATCGATCTTTGCTTGAGTATCTTTTGGTGGGCGGAGTTCAGAAAACATAACGGAGGCATCAAAATTCATACCTTGTATGATGTAAAAACCTCAATTCCAAGCTTTCTGTATACCACCAATGCAAAAGTACACGATGTCAACATACTCGACATCATCCCCTACGAGGCAGGAAGCTTCTATATTTTCGATAAAGCACATATCGACTTTCTGAGGTTACACAATATCCATGCAAAAGGATCATTCTTTGTAACCAGAGCCAAAGATAATATGCGCTTTAAAAGAATGTATTCCAGAGATGTGGATAAATCAACCGGGGTGCTGTGTGATCAGATTGGAAAGCTGGAGACGTATAAATCAAAGAAGGAATATCCAGACAAACTTCGTCGGATCAAACTCTACGACCAGGAGCTCAACCAGGCCTTTGTCTTTATCACCAACAACACAGTTCTGGAGGCTTCTGAAATAGCGTTGCTTTATAAGAGGCGCTTGGAAGTAGAATTATTTTTCAAATGGATGAAACAGCATCTCAGAATTAAATCCTTTTGGGGTACAACAATGAATGCAGTAAAAATCCAAATGTATTGTGCCGTCATTGCTTATTGTCTTGTAGCCTTAGTAGGCTATAAACTTAAAGTTGACCGTAGAATCTACGAAATTCTGCAGATTCTAAGTATTTCGCTACTGGACAAAACACCTATAAGAGAGATACTTACGAAGTGCGATTACAATAATTTCAAAGAAC
>JBBISE010000264.1:0-3412 GCA_037441445.1 Salinivirgaceae bacterium | reverse complement strand
AACTAATTAAACAACTGAATATCAATATTAACCGAAAATATAAACATATGAAAGAGATTATACTAGTAAAATCCTTGCTTCTGTTGCTTATAAGTATTGGTGTTGCTCAAGAATTCGATGAAAATCTTCGCATTTCAATAGTCCCAAAATATGGAATAGACCTTAGCGACAGTAACACAGGTAAAAAAGAATCCGGTGAAAGAAACTGGGCAAATACACTAGGAGTGGGCTTGGAAGCTGAAAAAAGCTGGTATGGGATTTCATTTCTTTACAGAATTTGCCAAAACACGTATAATCAAAACATAGGCGTTTTCATAGATACCTTGGTTCCAGGCTCGTTAACCAGCCATTTTTTTACAGGTAAGATTATGATTATTCCAATAGAAAGTAAAAACTTTACGTTGTCTTTTCTAGGAGGATCTTCGTTTGCTATTACAAACCAAATGGCATATTTCTATAATGAACAACAGAACAAAAACCTGCATCATTTTCTGAGAAAATCGGGTTTTGGTTTTTCGTGGGGAATTGATTTGGGGCTTAGTGTAACAGAAAAAATTCATCTTACAACTGGATTTAGTGCCGAAGATTTTCAAAACAGGACAAAAGTTGGAACTTTCTTTTTTCTTGATTTCGGATTAAAATGTAGAATATATTGAAAATGAGCAACAACATAATCATCTAATCCACCCAGAATGTTATGAAAAACTTATTAGCTTTTAATCTTATTGTAATATTACTTATTTTTAACTCTATTGCCTTTGCCAGCGACAATGAAAATCCACGATACCGCTTTTGCGCTGGACTCGGGGGGTATTCATCGGGAATGTTCTTGCCGGACAGATCGAACGATCTTGGTGCATCGCTAATGTTTGAAGCTCAGATTAAAACAAAGAAAAATTTTAATATTGGTGCTAGGTTTTTACATGCCAGCAGTGTAAGCAAACTGCAGGAATGGAATACACATTTCGAAGGACAAAAGCGTTTTTCGTTGTATAACAGGTACAGTCTCACCATTTCAAAACCCATGAAAATAGGTCGATCGCAGGAAGTTGAGTTAGGCACAGGTCTTGTATTTGCACAAAATAAAGCGGTGCTGCCAAGTGCTTATCTTGTTAATGGAAGGATACAAGCTTACCTTGGCTATCAAACCTTCTGGGAATTAGGATGTGATATTACTTTGCACTACAAGTTTTGTTTTACAAATAATTTTTTTGTAGGGTTTCATGCCTCAACAACCTACTATTGGGCCACATTTATGGAAGGATTGGTTTTATCTCCTACCATTGGTATAAAATTTTGATGGAATCGTTTTTTCTATTCATTAACGGCATTTTTAAAAAATCAACTTTAAGGGTTCCGTTGTATTCGAGGGTGAGTTTAAATCGGGGCATGGTTCATAGCTAAATTACAGATATTTTGTCCAAACGAATTTTGATGTTATAGTGAATGACTATCTGCCCAAACTATATTCCCTAACCAAAAGCGAGACAGACAAGTTTAATCTGGTAGCTAATTTTCTAATCATATCAACCGTTAGTCGGCGTTTGCGGTTGAGGACTTCTGAAACTCGACTTTTACCACCAATCTCGTTTATTAAATCTACCTGTTTTAATTGCATTTCCTCCATTCGAATTTTTATTGCCTCTATTGGATCGGGAGCATCAATGGGGTAAAGCTGCTTCTCATACTCATCAACCATTAAACCCAAGATTTCAAGTTCATCTCCTTCCGGGGTGTTTGGTTTAGAATCAAAAATCTCTTCTATTCTGTGCAGCGCCTGTTTGTAGTCGGCATCTGACTTTATTGGCCTTACTTCCATGACAATAGGTTTATATGGTGTCTGCATCAATTTTATCATAATCAGAATGAGTTCCGATAAAACGAATAAATGCAAATTGCAACTCAAAATTAAACTTAACAACCAAACGATATTTGTCCCCTTTTATATTAAAAACTATCCTGCTGTCCTTTAAAATACTTGCAGTAGAATAATTTTGTTTAACATCAAAGGGAGTTTTCCATGTAGCGTTTATTGCTGTTTCGTACCATGTTTTTAAATATTGCTCCGATTCGGGATATTGTTCCCAAAAATTTCTTAAGGTACTTTTTGCAAAGATTCGCTTCATGGGTACAAATTCGAAAACAAAGGTACAAAAATAATTCCCAAATCGCGAACTTTTTGGTGATTTTAATTTTAATCGCATTTACGGCAAAACCTCCGGCTTTACAAACGGATCGCTGTAAAGATAGCGGTTTCGGATTTTTTCGATAGCCGAAGGAGCTTGTGTAGGATTCTTCATGAACATATTGGGAGCTCTTCCAAAGCCAAGTTTTAAAGCACAACTGTTTGCCAATCGGGAATGGGCTATTTCCAGCGAGTCTTTGGGTATTGGACTGAAAGGCTTGCCGTTGGTTAAAACCGAATCGGTGTAGCGGGCTTTGCGGAAATGTTCGTCAAAGGTTCCCAAACCCAAAATCCGACGGTTTTCATTTATGGTGTCCAAAGCCCCTTTGCGAATAAATTCGGGTTCGGCCACAAACATCAAATCCTCGACCTGGTGGATTATGGGCAACGAAAAACGGTATTTTACCAAATTCAGAAACACACCAAGCTGTCCGCGGTGAAAGTTTCCGGCTTCGACTTGTTCCACAAGAAAGGGAATTACACCATAGCTTTCATAATCAACATCTAAGGCAGCTTTCCAATGAGGGTTTTGCACTAAAATATTATTTGAATTTTTGCTCAATTGTATGGGAATATTCCACATCTGAAAAAAGTGGATAAGCGAAATCCACGGTGCAGAAATTTCGAGGGAATAGAAGTTGTCAGCTTTGTTTTCTTTTCTTGTAACTTCTATTATTTCAGCCACATTCTTTAACCAAACTTCAACCCACTCTCCCGGGTTTTCTTTTTTATTGAGGTTCACCCTTTTGTCTTCCATGGTTAGCCGTTCGCGCCATTCGCTTATCCACTGGTGTTTTTGTTGGTATTCGGGAGTAATAAGCGGTTCCAATGTTTTAGTGTCGAAGCATTTGGCAAGGTTTTCCAAAGCGTAGCCTTTCCTGAACAACATACGAACCATGCTGTCCTGCAACATTTTGTCGCCATTTTGGACGGCAGTAATGCCGCGGTTCCAAACATCGTTGCCCGAAGGAACAGGCATCAGTTGAAAGAGGGAGTCGTAAAATGTTTCGGCCTTGGCAAAATTTCCGGAAATGAAATTCAATTCGGCACTGTCAGCGTAGGCTGCGGCACGAAGAAATTTTGGTGAATAAATGGAGTTTTGTCCCGATAAAGAACCGATAAGCAAACAGAGTGTTAATGTGTATAAAGTGTTTTTCATATGTTTATAATTTATCGGTTTACGGCCATATGGAACTTCATGCCGACTTTAATCATGCTCTTGTGTGT
>JBBISE010000263.1:0-3421 GCA_037441445.1 Salinivirgaceae bacterium | reverse complement strand
TATTAAGCATGTGAGTTCCATATGACCTTAAACCGAAAAATTATAAACATATGAAACTGTATTATTTTTCATTATTGGTTGTGCCGGTTACGCTAATGGTCTCGTGCGGCCAAAAAGAGCAGGAAAAAGTTACTGCCGACATGGTTAAAAACCCGATAACCGCGCAGGGAGTCGATAAAGGGGTAAAAATGCCCGCCGTTGAGGTAGTTTCAAGGAATGAAAAAGACGGTAGCACCTTCGACTTCGGGGTGATTATTCAGGGTGAAAATGTAGTCCACAGTTTCGAAATAAAGAATACAGGAACTGCCGACTTGGTTATTAGTGCCGCAAATGCATCGTGTGGGTGCACAGTGCCAAAATTCTCGAAAGAACCCATCGCACCAGGTAAAACGGGCAAAGTTGAAGTTGCATTTGCCACTTCGGGACGCTCAGGAAAACAAATGAAAACAGTGACGTTGTTGACCAACGCCCAACCAAGTACACTTACTCTTACTATTGTTGCAAATGTTGTTGTACCTAATTAATATACAAACACTATGATGAACATTTTATTAATGGCCTCTCCTGATGGACAAGGTGGAGGTTTGGGCGCGTTTATACCTTTGTTGGCCGTCATTGTAATTTTCTACTTTTTTATGATTCGACCGCAAATGAAACGCCAGAAAGAAATCCGAAATTTCAGAGAATCGTTAAAAAAAGGCGATAAAGTATTGACTTTAGGTGGCATATATGGAAAAGTTGTTGAAATACAAGACACAACAGTCATTCTTGAAATTGCCGATAACGTAAAAGTTAAGGTAGAAAAGGCGGGAATTGTAAAAGACAATTCCGATATTGCTCAGCAAAAGTAACAAGCCTGATTTAAACAACTTAAAAGACCGGCTTACTTTTCTGTAGGCCGGTTTTACTTATTAGGATAAAAACACCATGGACACCCAGCTTAAAAGAGTGAAACGCCGTTATCTGAAATTCCTGATTTGGTTACGCAATGCCGATAAGCGTGTGTTTACTTTTATGTTTTTCCTGGCTATAAGTAGTACCTTGTGGTTTTTAAATGCACTTTCAAAAACATATATTACTGAAATAGAAACCCCCGTCCAATTTATTGGGGTTCCCCGAATTCTCAAAAACCACGAACCCTATCCTGAATACCTTACGACCCAAGTTTCAGGACGCGGTTTCGCATTGCTACGTTATAAAATTGCAATCCCTGGTGTTTCCTACAGATATGACATAAAGCCCTATTTTATTGGGTACAGGGATAGTCAGGATATTTCCATCCAGATTATAACCCAATTGGCAAAAAAACAAATTGAACAATACTATGGAGGTTCCTTTTCTGTATTGGACATTTACCCTCGGAATATCAATATTGAATTTTCCAAAATCAAATACAAAAAGGTCGCTGTCCGCTTTCATGGAACCTTGTCCTTTGAACCGCAGTATTGGCAAAAAGGAGATGTAAGACTAAACCCCGATAGTGTTGAAATAGGAGGTCCGGAAAATATCATTGATACATTAACATGCATACTGACTGAAACCACCGTAATAGACAAAATAAATAAACAAACCAGCATCAATTCACTTATACAAGACAATGGGGTATTTGTGTACGATGCACGCGAGGTTGAGATTACCGTTGACGCAGAAAAGTTTACAGAATCAACACTGCGGGTTCCAATTCGAGTTCTGAATGCACCTGAAAAATATACCGTTATGCTGTTCCCTGATAACGTAACACTGAAATACAGAATTTCCCTCGACGAATATGACAGGATACAGGCACGTGATTTTGTTCCCGTGGTCGATTATAATCAAATGAACCCTAAAGGCACAAAAGAAAAAATTAAAGTGGAACTGGTTGAAACTCCAGAACCTGCTAAAAACATAACCATTCACCCCAGGGAAGTAAACTACGTAATTGGAGTCAAGAGATGATGTATGTTGGTTTAACAGGTGGTTTGGGAAGCGGAAAAACCACCATTGCCAGAATATTTCAGGTGTTGGAAGTTCCCGTTTATTTTTCCGACACCAGGGCTAAACTACTAATGTCAATAGACCCAACTCTAAAGGCAGCGATAAGGGATGAATTTGGGGAAGAAGCATATAAAACGGACGGTAGCCTTAACCGGCAATTTCTGGCCTCGTTGGTATTTTCAGATAAAGAAAAACTAGCAACGTTGAATAAAATTGTCCATCCAGCTGTTCGCAAAGATTTTGAAATTTGGGCACAAAAACAAAATTGTCCTTATGTAATTACTGAATCAGCCATATTGATTGAAAGTGGACTTTACAAACTTATGCACAAAGTCGTATCCGTTTTTGCCAACGAACAAACCCGGGTCGAGAGAGTGGTCAGACGTGATTTCCTTGAACATCATCAGGTATGGGAAAGAATTAATAATCAGACCGATGATGAAAACCGGAGTAAACATTCGGACTTTATTATTGACAATAACCAAACCATGCTTATTGGGCAGGTTTTAAAAATACATACCAAGTTATGGGAAATTTCTCGAAATGGATAGGCGGCGGCCTTGGATGGGTATTTGGAGGGCCCTTGGGAGCCATTGCAGGGTTCATTGTAGGAACAATCATTGACAATCAGACCGAGGTTAAAGGTCAATCGCGCGGTCAATCCTCAAAGACAACTCCAGGAGGCTTTATTGTGTCGCTTTTAGTGTTGACATCGGCAGTTATGAAGGCCGATGGCAAAGTAACAAAGGCCGAGCTCGATTACGTGAAACAGTTCTTTATCCGCTCGTTTGGCGTGGACGAAGCTCAGGAGGCACTTCTAATGCTGCGTGATTTGTTGAAGCAAAACATCCCTGTGGACGATGTTTGTGCTCAAATAAAATCGAACATGGACAAGCATTTACGCCTTCAGCTTTTCAATTTCCTGTTTGGAATTGCTTTGGCCGATGGAAAGGTTACACAAGACGAGCAGTTGTTACTTGAACACATTGCGAAAAGACTGGGATTGTCCGATGAAGAATACAAATCAGCCAAATCATCATTTATTTCCAATGCAGACTGGGCTTACGAACTTCTCGAGTTAACGCCTGCTGCCACCGATGAAGAGATAAAAAAAGCCTACAGAAAAATGGCTATAAAATACCATCCGGACAAAGTGGAATATCTGGGTGAGGATTTTAAACGGGCAGCAAACGAGAAGTTTCAGAAGCTAAATCAGGCATACGATACCATTAAAAAGGAAAGAAACATGGCTTAATGGAATCAACAATATTTCGTCAGTCAATGTAGTTTAGTTAAAGGGATACCTGTGATAGAATTCCACATTCAGCCCTTCGACTCCGCTCTGGGTGACGGTGGTCATGTTGAGCGGAGTCGAAGCATTTTTTATTAACTACCTGTAAAGTTTCACCACGTTGTTGGGTGTAAAGTTTAAGATTTCCCGACT
>JBBISE010000262.1:0-3436 GCA_037441445.1 Salinivirgaceae bacterium | reverse complement strand
GACAACCGATTTTTCGACACACAAGCGCATGATTAAAGTCGGCATGAAGTTCCATGTGACCTTAAACAGATAAATTTTGAACACATGAATCCACAAAAGTTTGCCAGTACAGCAACCAGGGCATCATCCATACTCCTTTGCTTATTCTTGTTTTTTCATCCTGTCATGGGTCAGCAACCCGATTCCATTTATCAACTTTCGTTGCGGGAACTGTTAAGCATGAAAATTGAACTGGGGTCTCGTGTCGAGCAGCGTACCAAATTCGAGGCATTGGCTCCGGTTGACGTTTACACATCAGAACAATTGATGCAAACCGGCTGTCAGGATTTAGGTGCAGCACTTCAACGCCTGGTTTCCAGTGTTCAATATTTTACACCCACCCTGATGGACGGTGCCGACCACGTTTATCCGCTGTTAATGAGAGGTTTAAATGCTGATCAGGTTTTGGTTCTCATCAATGGCAAGCGATACCATTCAACCGCCATGTTGTTCGAAAACAGTAGAATAAACAAGGGAGCCGCGGCTGTCGATTTCCGCACTATCCCCATTCATGCTGTTGAACGTATTGAAATTCTAAAGGACGGGGCTTCAGCTCAGTACGGATCCGATGCCATTGCCGGAATAATTAACATTATCCTGAAAACCAACCAGGAAAACTCGGTTGCCGTTAATTACGGCATCAACAGCGAGCTCGATGGTCAACAATACGGGCTCTCGGCTATTTACGGAAGCAAATTTTCTCAGGGAAATTATCAGTTTTTCCTGAACTACAACGACAAGGACAAAACCGATCGCGCCGGGCTTGATGACCGCGAGCAGTATTTCGCCAACGATCCATTGTACCTTGCCCCTCCGGTAAAAAATCAGGAATATGGACAGGCAAAGTTTACCGATTTCAATATCGGGACAACAGCCTCCGTTTCTCTTGATCCACAAACGCGGTTCTATGCCGTTGCCATGTTAGGACACCGTGTTGGCGAATCACCCGGGTATTTCCGTCGGCCTTTAGATAATCGCAATGTCAGGGAAATATATCCCCATGGATTTTTACCCTTTATTGCACCGGTAATAAAAAACACCAACGCAACCGTGGGGCTTGAAACGAAAGTACATGGATGGGACTGCGATATTTCGGCCACCTATGGAGGTAACACAATGGAATTTCATGTTAAAAACAGCCTGAATGCCTCTTTGGGTGCCCGTAGCCCACAATCCTTCTACTGCGGGTCGCTATTTTATTCCCAACAACTGGTAAACGCCAACCTGAAAAGAAAATACTCATTGACTGAAGAAATACCACTCTTTCTGGCTGTTGGAGCCGAATTTGGCTTAGACAACTACAAGGTTGAAAAAGGGGATCAAAATTCGTATGTGAATGGAGGCGTACCAATTTTAGACGGCCCCAATGCCGGAGGTCAAACAGCCTCGGGGGCACAGGTATTACCCGGAATTTCACCATCGAACGAAATACGGCGAAATCGACACAATTTGGCAACCTACCTTGATGCAGAAACAAAACTATTTGACTTCATTTCTTTGGGCGGGGCTGCACGGGCTGAAGAATACTCCGATTTTGGAGAAACAGTTAATGGCAAAATTTCGCTGCGTGCCGATTTCTTAAAATACTTTGCCATCCGGGGTTCCGTGGGAACCGGGTTCCGGGCACCATCGCTTTCGCAGGCCTACTATTCATCAACCACTACTAACTTCATTGATGGGTTACCCTACGAGAACGGGTTGTTTAACACCGAACACCCCATTGCCCGACAATTGGGTGCAAAACCCTTAAAACCGGAACGATCTGAGAATTTTAATGCCGGATTCATTGTAAAAGTGGGTAACAATTTGAATATTCTTATAGATGCTTACTACATAAAAGTGTATGATCGAATAATGTTGACAGGAAACTTTACTGCCAACAATGCACCGGATTTTACCAATCTTTTTGCCTCGTATGGAGTTGGTGGAGCCCGTTATTTCACCAATGCCATAAACACAAGTACACAAGGACTTGACTTCACGCTGGAGTTTTTGCAAACTTTCTCAGAACGATCAAATTTAAAGATAATAAACTCAAGCAATTTTAACAACAATAAAATTGTGGGTGATATAAAAATACCGCAACAGGTGCATCAATATTTTGACGTATTCTTTGATCAAGGCGAAGTAATACGAATTACAGAATCGATACCCGATTTCCGGACATCAACCGAAGTAACCCTAAAGCTTAACAAAACATCTTTGTCTGTCAAAGGACACTACTTTGGATCCTTCATTGTTACACACGGAAGTGTTTTTATTGAGCAGGAAATTTCCAGTGGAATGGTATTCGATATGAACATCTCACATTCTATTGGAAAAAACATACAAGTAACCTTGGGAGGGGTTAATATATTAAACAATTATCCGGATGAGCAAATGAAATTTGACACCGATGCCTTTACAGGTAAGATATTTCCCTATTCACCATTCTCCCCATACGGATTTGCCGGTGCACACTTTTATGGCCAGGTGAGTTTCAAGTTTTGAGATACTTGAGAATTGTTTAGAAAAAAACTTTGTTGGTTTAAATCCGATTTACGATATTTGCAGACAGCAATCAGCATCTGCTATGACATCCGACAAAAGATCTATATTATATGTTGACGATGAGTTTTTAAACCTCGAATTGTTTAAAATAAACTTTCGTGACCGTTATACTGTTTTCACGGCAACATCGGGGACGAAAGGGTTGGAACTGCTCGAGAAGGAAAATGTCGGGGTCGTTATTTCTGACCTTAAAATGCCGGGAATGAGCGGATTGGAGTTTATTGAACACGTCAAAAACAAAGCTCCGCAAAAAGTCTGTATTTTGCTTTCAGCCTACCTCGAGACAGATGTTAAACACACCAGCAACAGTAAAAGCCACATCTTCCGATGTGTAAGCAAACCCTGGAAAAAACCCGATTTGCAAAGCATCCTTGATACAGCCTTTGAAGAATACGAAAAAAAGCGTTAAATAATTGATCCCGTGGCTAAAAAGAATCTCTCCTACTCGGAAAAAATTGAGGAAATTGAATCCATCATTGGTTTTATTGAATCAAACCCCGCGGACGTTGACCTGATGCGCGAGAAAATTTCGCGGGCCATTCAACTCATTACCCAATGCAAAACGGAACTGCATGCAACGGAGGCTGAGATTCAAAAACTTTTGGACGAATCAGAAAGGTAAAGAAAATTTTAGAGACGCAACATTTAGCGTCACCAAAAAAAACAACAACCCCAGCCACTAAGCCGGGGTTTGTTGTTTATATTTGAACCAGAGTTTTAGCCCTAATTTTCTTGTTTTGCATAGGTAGATAGGTTTCAGGTGTTTAGGCCTTTAGGTTTTTTTGTCTAAAACCTAATCCCCTAACACCTAAATCCCTAAAAACCTACTGAACTACCAACTTCACCG
>JBBISE010000261.1:0-3485 GCA_037441445.1 Salinivirgaceae bacterium | reverse complement strand
TTTTTTTAACAAAAAAAAAGGACTGTCTAGTCTTTTTAGACAGCCCCTTTTTTTTGATTTAAAAAATGCAACACGGTAAAAAATCATTCGAAAAAAAAGAAAAAAATCGGTTACCTTTGCAGTCTGTAACCCAACTGAATAAATAAAATGCACGAACAATCACGCTACGGACAACGCGGTGTTTCCGCTTCGAAAACCGAGGTCCACAGTGCAATAAAAAACATTGATAAAGGATTGTATCCAAGGGCTTTTTGTAAAATAATCCCCGATTTTCTAGGCCAAGACCCTGACTATTGCAACATTATGCATGCTGATGGTGCGGGAACAAAATCGGCCCTTGCTTACCTCTATTGGCGCGAAACCGGCGACCTTTCCGTCTGGGAAGGAATTGCACAGGACGCCTTGATAATGAATATTGATGATTTAATTTGTGTTGGGGCAACCAATAATTTTCTAGTATCTTCAACCATTGGTAGAAATAAACACCTGATACCCGGCGAGGTTATAAAAGCTATAATTGAGGGAACAAGCAGTGTTATTGATAACCTGAAAGAACATGGCATAGAGTGTCATTTCACGGGTGGAGAAACAGCAGATGTAGGCGATCTGGTAAGAACAATTATAGTTGACAGCACCGTGACAGCCCGGATGCGGCGAAGTGACGTTATTGACAACAAGAATATTCAGGATGGCGATGTTATCGTTGGACTGGCATCATTTGGTCAAACTACCTATGAGAAAAGCTACAATTCCGGAATGGGGAGCAATGGTCTTACCAGCGCACGCCATGATGTCTTTGCAAAATATCTGGCCGAAAAATACCCTGAAAGTTTTGACCCAATTGTTCCATCTGTACTGGTTTACAGTGGAAACTATGAACTGACGAAACTGGTTGAAGAAGCTGGGCTTGATATGGGAAAACTTGTACTAAGCCCAACAAGGACTTATGCCCCTGTGATTAAAAGGATTCTGGAGGAAATGAGACCTGACATACATGGCATGATCCATTGTTCCGGTGGAGCCCAAACCAAGGTTCTGAAGTTTGTTGAAAACATGCATGTTGTAAAAAACGATTTGTTCTCTCCTCCGGTACTGTTTAAAATAATTAAAGACCAATCGAATGCTTCGTGGCACGAAATGTACCAGGTTTTCAACATGGGGCATCGCTTTGAACTGTATCTACAACCCAACAAAGCACAACAGGTTATTGCAATAGCAAAAGCGTTTAACCTTGATGCGAAAATAGTTGGACATTGCAAGAACGCTTCGTCGAACAAGCTCACAATACATTCTGAATTTGGAGAATTTGAATATAACTAATACACTATATGGCACTTATTGACAAATTAGAAACGCTACGCCTGAAATTCGAGGAGATCGCGCAACAATTAACAGATCCAGCTGTAATTTCTGACGTACAAAGGTATATAAAACTAAACAAGGAATACAAAACCCTTGAACCCATTGTAGAAGCCGCCAAGGAATACAAACATGCACTTTCGAACCTGACATCGTCAAAAACTATGTTAGCCGAAGAGAAAGACGAGGACATGCGTCAAATGGCTAAAGAAGATATTGAAATGCTTGAGGAGAAAATTCCGCAAATTGAGGAAAGAATCCGAATTCTGATGATTCCCAAAGACCCGGAAGATGACAAAAATGCCATTCTTGAAATCAGAGGCGGCACTGGTGGTGATGAGGCCAGTATATTTGCCGGCGACTTGTTCCGAATGTATAGCAAGTTTATAGAACGCAAAGGATGGAAATTGGAAGTGACAAATTCAACTGAAGGAACTGCGGGTGGATTTAAAGAAATCATTGCAACTGTCTCGGGGAACGGTGTTTATGGAATTTTGAAATACGAATCAGGGGTTCATCGCGTACAACGTGTACCACAAACAGAAACCCAAGGTCGCGTTCACACTTCGGCAGCAACAGTAGCAATTTTGCCTGAGGCGGAGGAATTTGACATAGAAGTAAGAAACGAAGATATTCGCAAAGACACCTATTGCAGTTCAGGACCCGGAGGGCAATCGGTAAACACAACCTATTCGGCAATCCGACTGACCCACATTCCAACCGGGTTAGTGGTAACGTGTCAGGACGAGAAATCGCAATTGAAAAACCTGGACAAAGCTATGCGCGAATTGAAAACAAGGCTCTATAACCTTGAATATCAAAAGCGAATGGATGCAATTGCTTCAAAACGTAAAACGTTGGTTTCAACGGGTGACCGATCGGCAAAAATCCGAACCTACAACTACCCTCAGGGACGCTTGACGGATCACCGTATAGGGCTGACCATTTATAACCTTCCGGCTGTCATGGATGGTGATATTGAAGATATTATTGAAAAATTGCAAATTGCCGAAAACGCTGAGAAACTAAACGAGGGAGGAGCATTTTAAAGACATGAATTACCATGAACTTGTCGAAATAATCAGGGAAAAGAAGTCGTTTTTGTGTGTTGGATTGGACAGCGATTTAGAAAAAATTCCCACTCCTCTCCTATCCTGTGACGATCCGATTTTTGAATTTAACAAAACCATAATCGACGCAACGCACAATCAGGCAGTCGCTTATAAACCAAATCTTGCCTTTTACGAATGCAATGGGTTGAAAGGATGGTTAAGCCTTGAAAAAACAGTTGATTATATCCGTGCGCATTATCCCAAACTATTTTTAATTGCCGATGCCAAACGAGGTGATATAGGAAACACATCGAAGATGTATGCAAAAACATTTTTCGAAAATCTTGATTTCGATGCAGTTACAGTCAATCCTTACATGGGTTCCGATTCGGTTACACCATTTTTAGAATACAGGAATAAGTGGGTTATTATGCTCGCCCTGACTTCGAACAAGGGCGCCGACGATTTTCAGAAGCAAAAAACGGAAAACTCGAAACCATTGTATGAAAAAATTCTCACGGAAAGCCAGCAATGGGGAACAAAAGAAAATCTTATGTATGTTGTTGGTGCCACACAGGCAGCAATGCTAGCCGAAGTAAGAAAAGTTGTTCCCGAAAATTTTCTTTTGGTACCAGGAGTTGGGGCACAAGGTGGTGAGCTTAACCAAGTTGCACAATATGGGTTAAATAACCATTTTGGATTGTTGGTAAACAGTTCACGTCAAATAATCTACGCATCAAAAAACTCCGATTTTGCCGAGGCTGCCTCACGGGAAGCAAAAAGTATCCAAGCAGAAATGGAGAAGTTAATAAGGCTGAAGAGTTTATAACCTTTATTGACTAACTTTTACCGGGAATATTATGTTCCTGCATCAGTTCGTATGCTTTGTCGCGCTGCTTTTTCAGTCGTACCACAAAGATTAATAAACCGACAATTATCAGTAGTTGTATCACCATTATTGATACGAACAAATTCTCTTCCTGTTTTGTGCGTTGGGTCACCCAAAAATTCATATTTCCATAGCTGTCAAGTTTCATAAGGTTGTTGGTTAAAACAATCTTGCTTTGATTTAAA
>JBBISE010000260.1:0-3494 GCA_037441445.1 Salinivirgaceae bacterium | reverse complement strand
AAAGTCGGGAAATCTTAAACTTTACACCCAACAACGTGGTGAAACTTGACAAATACCCAAAAAAACGACAGTTTTTATGGTAGGGAGTTCACATAACCCCAAAAACTTGTGGCGAAGCCCTTCGCTGAACAGGGCAAAAAAAGCACAACACATCGATTCTGTTTTCGTAATAAAAGTATTTTGGAGTTGTTTATTCAAAAGAGGCGTCGATTTCGTAAAGATTTAATGTGCTTAATGGTTGTTTATTGATTTTATAATAGTAAGAACAATGAAAAAAACGAAAAACATAATAGCAGTATTATCTCTATATATTGTTGCTGTTTCTTGCAACGAAAGTAATTTTGAGAAACCAATAATGGAAAATATAGATGATACTAATATTACAAATAGGGTTGTTGAATTCCGGCAACACATGACACAAAAGAGCAATTCTGATGAAAGTGTTATATTTAGTGAAGCAATACTATTAATGGAAGGTTCATTTAATTATTACTATGGCCACCCAAATGAAAACTTTGAGGTAGAAATAATGGACACTATCAAAATGGATATTGCGTACAATCTTTCAGATGTTGTTAATTTTGACGATCTGCAGGATGTTTACGTAGAATTGAATAATAGAATATTTGATTGCTATTCAAATTGCGCCTTTGAATCAAAACATGTGAAATATGTTGATATTGATTTTTTCATGGATGAACAAAATAGATTAATTACTTTTGTCTCTATTGGGTCAATTGGGGTGCAAAAAAATACCATTTATTTAAAGAATGATTTGATTTGGTTAAATGCTACGCCCTTCAACGGGCAGCAAGATTTAACATGGATTATGGATAATTCTTATGCTGCAAGTTCAGGTTGGTATTATGACACAGAAGGGGAAGTAGCTGTCGCCATTAATGATGGAATAACCATTCCACCAGTCGAGCCAAATTCATGGGTATGGAACATAACAAATACTGGATGGTTGAATCAACCTGTTCAGAATTTGAGCCAATATTATATTGAAAATCCTCATATAGCTGGTCCTCTAGATGAAGTTTTTTGTAATGGAGGGGGTATGGAATCCAACTTCATGCACTTGCAAGGGGCACAAGTTTGGCCAGCTGGATGTCTTACTTTTTGCGGTTTTTTACCATGCGAGGCACCATATGTCGGTTACAGACATATGAATAAATATTGGAACGTATGTATGGCAGCAATAACAATTCATAAACCAGGTACTAAAAAGCCCATTGATGCCGTTTTTGCAGTTGAGGTTGGGAATAGTAATGAGGGTCCACACTTATTTAAGGGCTTATATGGTGTTTTTAAAATTACATATGCAAGAGTACAAAAAGAAATAATTGCTGTACCTTCTGGTGATCCAACTCGTTTGTAGTAACTCTCGAAGGCTATTCATAACATTTTGATTGTGTTAGCCTTCGTTTAAAATATGTTTATTAACCAAGGAAAATGAATAGTTTCCACTTTTTAGGCTCAAGATTGTTTTTTTATAAAGTATGCAATTTCTTGCTTAGGCATTACTTTTTCTACAGAAGGAAGGCATGTTATATAATACCAGTATGAATTAATTTGAATTTCAAACAGCAATGAAACATCCACTACTTTTAATTTTTGCTTTACTCACAATCCCAACCTATTCCCAGTTTCCCGTCATCTGGCAGGAGCGCGACAGCCATCTTTTGCCTATGGCACTGGAATTAAATGATGAAACAATTCTTGTTGTAAATCGGATTGTTAATTCTACCACTTATAGGACAAGTTCGCAGTTGTTGCACTTGGATAAAAATGGAGGTATTTTATCAAGCACGTACTATCACTATTATATTACTGATGTCAGAAAAATAGAAACCGATAAATTGCTCGTATTGGCACTTGATACAGCTGTGATTGAGGGTCATGGATCGGGAACAAAACTTTGTACCCGCGTGTACAACCATAATCTGGAACTTCAAAGTGCTGATTCTATTTACTCCCTTAATAAAAGAGTGAGCAGTTTTAGGGTCGAAAATTCTTTGTATTTTTATTGTTTATATATTGATAATTATCCAACTAGCGTTGAATTGCAATATGGCCGAATTAGCAGTAACGGAATTTTTGGAGAAACGGCCAGCGTTGTCTCAGGCCAATTAAAGCCCATAAGCAATTTCTTATATTCTCCGGATTCGGTATTGCACTTTTTTACAAATTATACCGGGGTATTTCAACTTAACCTACATACAAACAACATATTGCTGAAGCCTTTTAGTAACCCCAGATTCGATGTGGGGTACGACATGTTTTGGAAAACTAACAACCGGTTAATTATTGGTGGAACTGTTGATAAGCAGAATTTTTCGTGGGAAGAGCAAAACAGGCAGTTTATGATAATAGAATCAGACTTGAATATGGGTATCGCCAGGAGTGTTGTGTTGCAAAATTCATATCCGGTTAACATGATGGGAATTAATTCATGCCTGGCACCTTTAAATAACGAATTTTATTTTACCGGGACAAAGAACTATAAGCATGGACATACCTTGAATGATACTTGTTTTATTTATGTTGTAAAACTTACAAACAATTTGGAAATCCTTTGGGAACGTTCAATTCCCTGGTTGGGTTCGACCTATGTGAGAACAATAACTCCAACAAGTAGTGGAGGTTGTATTGTTGGAGTTTCCGTTACGAATCAGCAAACGGAAAATGCAGATATGTACATCATAAAATTTGATGGTCAGGGAAATTACAGTTCTGTTGCAGTCATGCCATATTCTGGGGTTGTAAAGGTTTACCCAAATCCAGTCAAAAATACCCTGTATTTTGAATCATCAACTTTACACGACAGAGCACAAATTGAAATCTTTGATTTATTAGGAAACGAAGTTGGAAAAATGGAAGTAGCCGCCAATGTACAGACATTCGATATTTCACACGTTCAGAACGGAGTATATGTATATAGAATAAGTTCCGGTAGTGGAATCCTGCAAAGTGGAACTTTTATAAAAGAAAATTGACCACAATCCATTGCCCTTTTTGTTTTTATTGTTCCCATTCTGAAACATAAAAAAGGACACATTTCCCATTTTCGGAACCGTCCCAGGCTGGGAAAAAATCGGCTTCGTTTGATAACAACGGTGCTCCACAAAATAAGTCCTGTTGTTAATAAAAGTAAGCGAAAATAGTTGGAAAAACCGTTGCAGGATAGGTTATGCCTATGTACATTTGTACTGAAGTTTTGCCGGAAATGCGTCCCAAGTCCCTATTTCCATTCTTGTCCCTTGAATGTAAACTTCATAGACCGGCAATAACCACACTAACCACAGAAAGCCCATCTCTCCGGTGGGCTTTTTTGTTAATTGTCAGACACAGAAAGAAGTACAGTTGTGTAATGCGTTGATATTTTTAACAACATCAGCATACATCCTATGTTTTAACCTGTTTTTTAAGTATCTTTGGGTATCCACCCCACCAACCCCATATTTTCTGGCATCTGCAGTATTCGTAGTTTT
>JBBISE010000259.1:0-3540 GCA_037441445.1 Salinivirgaceae bacterium | reverse complement strand
CGAAGCCCCCTATTTTCGGGAATTTGACGACGGGTAGTTGCAAGTTGGGTTAAAAATAATGATATTTTCTATTTTGATTACGATGAGGCAAGAAAACATACTGGCTACCAAGCAAGTAACCATATTCGAACTGGTTTGGCATGTTTAATCGAGAATGGCATAATTGCTCGTTCAACTTTGTCTTACAAGTTCTTCATAAATCCGATGGTAATCTTTAACGGTAATCGAATAACTTTTGCCGAATCATACGTGAAAAAGCGCGACAACGAAAATTTAAATCCTGAAACAGATCAATTTCCTTCATTACCTTAAGAAATCTTACAATGGATTGTAAAGCAGCAAAAAATATTCTAATCTCAGATTTTCTTCAAAACCGAGGGATTTTGCCAAGTATTATGAAAAGTAATGTTTATTGGTACAAATCGCCTATTAGAGAGGAGAAATTGGCGTCTTTTAAAGTAGATATTTCAAAAAACATTTGGTTCGATCATGGATTAGGCGTTGGTGGTGATCTTCTGAAACTCGTTTGCTTGCTCTTTCGGGTTGAAATAAAGCAAGCGTTGGAAATTTTGTCAAATGGCAATTTTCCTGCAATTATTGAAGCCAAGCAAATTAGGAATGAAAACCTTAAAATCATAGAAAATAGAGCAATTTCCAATAGATATCTATGTAACTATTTGCTAAACAGGCGGGTGGGCAGAGGAATTGCCTTGCAGTATTGCAGAGAAGTTCATTTTAAAATAAACGAAAAAAAACTACTTTGCCATTGGTTTCCAAAATAATTCTTGTGGATGGGAACTGAGAAATAAATTTTATAAAGGCTCGAGCAGTCCTAAAGACATAACCCTGATAAAGTTGGGCAAGGAGAAAATATGTGTTTTCGAAGGTAATTTTGACTTCATTTCTGCTTTAAGCTGCCAAATTTTCGACGTGCAGGAATCGGACTTCTTGGTACTAAATTCCCTATCGTTTTAGCGAAAAGTAAAGAAATCCTTGCCGCTTACCCTGATGTGTTTCTTTTTTTCGATAATGACAATGCGGGTAAAAAGGCCACCAATGAAATTTAAAAAACAAGGGAAAAGGGCTGCCACGACTGTTCGGTTTTGTATAAAGACCACAAAGATGTGAACGAGTTTTTAATGTCAATTCCGTTAAAAGGAAGCAAATGGTAGCCGATTCTCAATATTGTACTCTCGTGGCCGTCGGGGATAGCGAGTTAGTGGCCTTGTAGGCCTATCTCGATTTTCGCGCTTTGCTTGAAAATGGGATTTACTCCCTTTGGTCGTAAATCAAAAAAAAAATCGTTGCCATGGCAAGATTGAAAAGAACTAAAATTTTAAGAATACGGTTGACATTTGCCGAGCTTGCCCGCCAGAAAGAGTTGGAAGCCCAAGCGGCCAAAGAAGCTGCATTAAAACTAAAGGAGAAATTAGACAGGACTGAATAAGCCTGTCAAATCACCCCTTTAGTTTTTTTAATCCGGATATATGCACGAATAAACAAACTTTGGAATGTCAATCATATTTAAAGTAAGAAAACATTCCTTATTTTTACCGTCTCAGGCAAGTTTTTTTAATCGATGGCCTCGCTGAAATGAACGAAAGTGGAAATTAAATTGATTGTCGAATAGGAAAAGGAACTTTATAAAACCGCTTAACACGATGGAAGAAAGCAGTATTAAAGAATATAAGAGCCTGCGAAAAGTTATTGACGACCAAAACAAAATAAAGACAGAAGGTCTTAGGGATTTAGCAGTTACATGTGTTAGTTTTGCTAACAGTCAGGGTGGGGAAATTGTCATTGGTGTAGAGGATAAAACTAAAATGCCGCCAGCCGCACAAACTTTGTACGACAAAGATATCAACGAAATAATAGCTAGACTTAGAACACTGTGCTACAATGTTGGTATTGTGTTTAAAGGAAAAGAAAAGAATGATAACGGAGGCGAGTATTTTTCTATTGTTGTGCAGCAATCGACAAAAACAATAGCAACTACCTATGATGGTAAAGTTTATGTTCGCATTGGCGATCAGTGTCAACCAGTGCGAAGCGAAGAGCTGTTAAGCCTTGCCAGTCAAAAAGACGCTTTTCAATGGGAATTACAACCAAGAAAAATAAGTGTTGATAAAATTCCACAAAAAAATATTGAATGGTTTGCTTCCGAAATACGAAAATCGGATCGGGTAAAATCTTTTGTAAAAGAGTTGACAGACATTGAAATTCTCGAGCATTACAATTTGATCCAGAATGAAAGTCTTACCAACATCGGCATACTGTGGGTAGGTAATCCTTTACAACGCAGTCAATTGCTATATCCACTGACAGTACAGTACATTGTATACGACGAAAACGAAAGAAAAGTCAGAAAGGAAGAATGGAACAATTACACTATGAATCCCAAAGATATGCTTCTTGATATCGAAACAAAAGCCATAGAGTTGACCTATTCCGATGAACTTCCGCAAGGCTTGTTTCGTAATAGCATAAGACATTATGATGAACGATTGATTCGGGAGTTAATAATTAATGCCATAGCTCATAAAGTTTATACCATTTCGGGGGATATCTTCATAAAAGTCTTTACCGACAGGGTTGAAATTACAAATCCCGGTGGTCTGCCATACGGCATAACTAAGGATAATATTTTACATACCACCCATAGACGTAATCCTCATTTAATTAGAATATTACACGATCTTAAGCTTATGGAGGGCGAAGGAACAGGATATAACCTCATATACGAAATTACATCAAGAGATGCCAAACCTTTTCCCATTCCAGTTTCAAATTACAACTTCACATCGGTAACCCAATATTCAAAAATATTGAATCCCGAGGTTGTATTCTTAATGGATTATATTGCAAAACATTATTCATTGATGCAAAGGGAGTTTATTGTATTGGGAATTATAGCCCGTCATAAAAAAATTCGTACAACCCAAATTATCAAAGAACTTCAACTTACTGATGAAGAGAGGCTCCGATCGTACATAGGTCGCTTGGTTGAACAAAAAATAATTATTTCGAGAGGAATTAAAAAGGGAACTGAATATTTGATTAACCCACAGTTAATTTCGAGTTCGAGGGTTGATATTAAACCCACCTTGAAAACTATAGAGATACCTCGATTAAAAGCCCTTATTGAAGAAATACTAAGAATATCACCCAATGTAACAATCAATGATATTCAAAAAAAATTAGTGGACGTATGCATCGAAGATCTACGAAAAGCCATATATAGTATGGTGCGAGCAGGTATATTGGAGCATACCCGCGATAAAACGTACCGGAAATATTGGTTGGCAAAAAAAAATAGAACTGACTATAATCGCAAAAATAGAGAATCGTAAAATAAAGATAAATAAGGTATTAGGCTCTTTTAAGATTAAAATAGAAAAAATAGAATATGAAACGCCCATACCGACAAACGATTTTTCGACACACAAGGGGGGTGATCAAAGTCGGCATGAAGTTCCATGTGACCTTAAACCGAAAAATTATAAACATATGAAACCCCCACGACTAATAAAAATAGACACA
>JBBISE010000258.1:0-3544 GCA_037441445.1 Salinivirgaceae bacterium | reverse complement strand
TTTAAATCAAAGCAAGATTGTTTTAACCAACAACCTTATGAAACTTGACAAATAAGCAAATTGACCATTTATCCGAACCCCGCTTCAAACAATTTGAACGTAACTTTTGAAGGTACGGGAGCAAAAGAACTGACAGTAGATTTATATTCCATTGATGGACAAAAGGTGCAAGGCATTTACAACGGAATCTCTGTAAGTGGGCGCAATGAAATGAATAGCAACATTACTAACCTTTCAAAAGGGGTTTATTTGGTACGAATTCTGTTTGAAGGTCAGTCGTTTGTTCAAAAGCTGATAGTGAATTAAAATGTGTTGTAAAACATATTTCTATCGTTAAAAGTTTAATTTCATTGTAAAAAACCAAAAATCAGGCGGTCTTAAACAGATCGTCTGATTTTTTTTGTTTTTAATCCAACCTTTGGTTTAGGTAAGGAGAAAATATTTAATTATATGTTTATCTTTGGTTTACTTGATTCGAAAAATATATGAATCTGATACCAATTCTCAATACGTTGTCTTTTTTAATAGTTTTGGTATTGCTCCATGACTTTATTCTAAGAAGGTATTATAAAGAGACAGCAAGCTACCAGGTTTTTTCGGGTGTGCTTTTTGGCCTTATTGCTGTATTGAGCATGCTAAACCCAATTTTTGAGACCACAATTATCTTCGATGGACGGAGTATAGTCTTATTTATTGGAAGTTATTTCGGTGGCTTTGTGGCTGCATTAATAGCCGGAGTTATGTCAATAACAGTCAGTATCTTATTGGGTGGCGAAGGTGTTACAGTTGGGGTATTAATTATTACCATAAGTATCATAATTGGACTAATTAGCAGGACGTTATTTTTTTCTGAACCCGAAACAATTCGCAAGAGGGCAAAAATACTTGCTTCTATAATCATCCTCCACTTTTGTATAATACTAACCCTACTTTTAATACCAGCCGGAGCCAAACAGGAGATTGGAAGGGAAATCTCTATTCCTGTTCTTCTGATATTTCCTGTCATTACTTATTTTTTGTACATATTAATTGATCAACACCAAAATCAGCTGAGACTTCGGAGGGAGTACCAACGAGTACAGGAAAACTTCCGTCAATTAGCTGAGAATAACTACAACTATTTGGTAAGGTTTGATATTGAAGGCGATATAATATACCAAAATCAAAAGTTTATTGATTTGTGCAACTTACAATCTGGACGAAACAGGGGAAAAATCAATGAAATATTATTCGTTGGCAACTCTACCATAAATATGGATATTGTATTTAGTCAAATCAATGCAAAACGTCGTTATTTATCTGATTCCGAGGATATTTTTGTCGATAAAAACAACAATCCTATATATGTAATCTGGTCATTTGAAGGTGTTTTTAATAGCAACAACCGCTTGGAGGACGTAATAGCAAGTGGTATTGATGTAACGGAAAGGCACCGCTTACAGATGGCACTTGACAATAGCGAATCTCATCTATCCTCGATTTTTGATTTGGCGGCAGATGCCATACTCATAGGAAATCCGCAGGGACAAATTATCAGAGCCAACCAAAGGGCCTATGAATTAACTGGATACAAGGAAAATGAATTAATAGGTAAATCGATAGGCATTCTATTCAGCAAAGAGGAACTAGAGCGCGTTCCTTTCCGTTACGATCTTCTGAACCAGGGTCTTGTTGTCCGCTCGGAACGTTACCTGACAAGAATGGATGGTTCGCTTACTTTTATTGAAATGAACACGAAGCGAATGCCGAAAGGTACTTATAGTGCAATAATCCGTGATAGCAGTGAACGAAAAAAATACGAAGACGAATTGAGGGCAGGAGAGGAGCGCTATCGCACACTGTTTGAATCAGCCAATGATGCCATATTGCTTTTAAAAGATTATAAAGTTTTGGAATGTAACCAGAAAGCACTTGAACTTTTCGAAATTGGCAAGGAAAAACTTATTGGTCTTTCGCCCTGGGAGTTCAGCCCTAGGCAGCAAAAAGGGCGACTTTATTCCAACGCATTGGCAATTAAATACATAGATATTGCTCTTAATGGAGATGTGCCTCACTTTGAATGGGAACACATTGCCTCGAAAGACAAGATTATTTACTGCGAAATAAAACTAAATTTAGTTGAAATAGGACAGGAAAAATTCGTACAGGCGATTATTAAAGATATAAGTGAACAAAAGAAAAATTTGCTGTTGATTGCCGATAAGGAGTCGATGCTCATTGAAAAAAACAAAAAATTATCGGAAATCAACAACGAATTAAAAGCAGCAAAAATAAAGGCCGAGGAGAGCGATAAACTAAAAAGTGCCTTTCTTGCTAATATGTCACACGAAATCCGGACACCACTCAATGGAATACTCGGATTTTGTGAGTTGTTGAAAGGAAAAGAGTTAGACAATGAGAAAGCCCAAATTTTTATACATGTTATTGAAAAGTCGAGCCAACAGTTACTCGAACTAATCAATGATATTATCGATTTATCGAAAATAGAGGCAAAGCAGGAAACCCTGCACCAGGATATCTTTAGGCTCGATGATTTGATTTCGGACCTTTACAACCTTTACTTTCCATCGGCGACCAATAAGAACCTGAAGCTTACGGTAACCAAGGAGGTTCCCAACTCAGTTACAGTCATGGGTGATTTGCTGAAAATGAAACAAATATTAGGAAATATTATTAATAACGCGTTGAAATTTACCCAAAACGGTTCGATAGAAATTATTTACCGACAACACGGAGAAAAATTTCAATTTCTTGTGAAGGATACAGGGATTGGCATTTCTGAAGCCGATATCTCTAAAATCTTCGAACGGTTCCGCCAAATAGAGACTGAATTGGGAAAATCTTCGGGCGGAACCGGGCTTGGTTTGGCCATCTGTAAGTCGCTTGTGGAGCTAATGGGTGGAAATATTAAGGTTCAGTCCGAGGTTGGCAAAGGTTCTGTCTTTATTGTCGAAGTGCCACTAATAGTTGAGGCGTGTGAAGCAAACAATCAGAAACTCGTGTTAGAAGACCCTATCATTAAAACCATTAACCTAACCGGAAAGAAAATTCTGATTGCCGAAGACGAAGCTGTCAATATGTTATTGATTAAAAGCATACTTGAAGAATGCAATGCTACCGTCTTTGAAGCCTTTAACGGGCTTGAGGTGGTTGACTTAGTGGAGAAGGGTTTGACTATTGACTTGATTATTATGGACATAAAAATGCCCAAATTAAACGGAATTGAGGCTGCCATAAAAGTGTTTGAAATGAATGCTAATATCCCCATTATTGCATTAACCGCTTATGCCATGCACCAGGAAATACATGCCATCAGGCAGGCTGGAATAAAAGACATTGTCACAAAACCGATTGACACGAATGATTTGTTCTTTGTCATGAACAAATATCTGGGTTAGGGCTACTTTTCAAGGAATTTCTGAAATTTGAAACAGAATAGCTACCTTTGTGGCCGCATAATCGGCATTCAATGCCGGCGAGCATAAATAGTTAAGTGTCAAGTTTCATAAGGTTGTTGGTTAAAACAATCTTGCTTTGATTTAAA
>JBBISE010000257.1:0-3568 GCA_037441445.1 Salinivirgaceae bacterium | reverse complement strand
GAACTATTATTGTATGGTACTTTGGCGGCCTGAAAATTTAACGAACTATTGAAAATATAAACACGTGAAAATTTATCAATACATAATATTCTTTTTTTACTTCTTCCTCTTTTCCCAAATTTCTTGCTTGCCCAGGAGCGAAAAATTTCAGGATATGTTTATGATGCCTTGTCCCACGAAAGGCTCATAGGTGCCCACGTTTGGCAAAAACCCGGCAAAGTAGGAACAGTCACCAATGCCTATGGCTATTTTGTTTTCGAGCTCAACACATTGGCAGAGTTTGAGCAAGCTCTTTCGGTATCGTATGTGGGCTATGAATCGGTAAAAGTTCCGGTTGCTTTGTCCGATACGGTGCTACATATCTCCCTGAAAACATCCAACGAATTAAAAACAGTAACAGTTGTGGCCAAACGGGAAAACCCCATTGAAAAACGAAACCAGATTAGCACTATTTCCATTGCAGCTAAGGATTTGGAACTGTTGCCCACCATGGGTGGCGAGCGCGATGTTTTAAAAGCCTATCAACTTATGCCTGGCGTACAAACTGGGAATGAAGGATTTAGTGCACTGTACGTTCGTGGCGGATCGCCCGACCAAAACCTGATTTTGTTAGACGATGTTCCGCTCTACTACGTCAATCATTTGGGCGGTTTTACCGGAATTTTCAACAGCGACGCCATCAATTCTACGCAACTTATCAAGGGTGGATTTCCGGCGCAATTTGGGACACGACTGTCGTCGGTGTTAGACGTGAAAATGAACGAGGGCAACAAACGCAGCCATGGGGGAGGGTTTACCGTGGGAATGCTCACCTCGAAAATTCTGGCCGAAGGGCCAATTCGGCACGATACGGCATCGTATCTGATATCGGCACGGCGGCTTATGTACGATTTGTTTATGCGCCCGCTAACCTATTTGGTTTCCGAAGGAAAGGCTTCTATGGGCTACACGTTTTACGATGTTAACGCCAAATATCATCACATGATTGACAGCCGGAACAACATTTATTTTAGTTTTTACGCCGGCGACGATGTTTTTGGGGTTCGGCTGCGCGACAAAAACGAAAACAACTCGACTGTCCGAACCCGTCAGACATGGGGAAACATTATGGGGGCTTTTCGTTGGAACCGTGTGTACAACAATTCGGCTTTTGGAAACACGGTGGTTTCTTTTACCCGATATCGCTATAGGACTGATTTTGAGTCGGAACAAAAAGCGCAGGAAACACACTATCTTTCGGAGCGCTTTTTTTTACTCGGGAGTGCAGGATTTTGGTCTGCAAAAGAATATAGAACATCGAGTGAATAACCATGTTCAACTAAAATACGGATTACACGGCACTTACCACAATTATTCGCCGGGACGAAATCGCCAATTTGAAGAGGTAAACGGAAACCGTCTGTTTTCTGAAAACCTTGACGCCAACAAGGTCAACGCCTTCGAAACGGCACTGTTTCTCGAAAACCGTATCGAATTGTCCGGAGGCCTCTCTGCCAACGTTGGAATGCGATTGGCAAACTACACCATTCTGGGTGGAAAAACGTTTTTTGCAGCCGAGCCCCGCATTTTGCTGGGATATTTATTGTACAACCGTTTGAAAATTAGCACCGCATACAGTCGCATGCAGCAAAATGTGCACATGGTTAGTAACACTGCCACGTTTATTCCTGCCGATTTTTGGATGCCCGCCACCGACAAAGCACCTCCCTCGGTTTCCGACCAGTTTACGGTTGGACTTAATGCCACATTATCAGAAGAATACGAACTAAGTTGCGAGTTTTTTCATAAAACCATGAACAACCTGATTGCCTTTAAAGAGGGGACATCGTTCACCGGAATCGACAACCAGTGGGAGGAAAAAATTGCCACCCGCGGTCATGGACTTGTTTATGGTCTCGAATTTCTGATACAGAAACAGATAGGCAAAACCACCGGCTGGATTGGCTACACTTTTAGCCGAAATACACGCCAATTTCAGGAACTGAACCATGGCAAAGCCTTCCCGTTTACCTACGACCGCACACACGATTTCAGTTTTGTGTTTAATCGCAAAATCAGTCGCCGTGCCGATTTTTCGGCCACCTGGGTTTATGGCACCGGAAACGCATTGACCTTTCCCATAGGAAAATACAACCTTGAAAACGTGGGGCCATACGATTTCGAAAACAATTACGACGAGGAAGTTTACCTCTATGGCGACAAAAACAGCGTTCGTGCCGAGGCTTATCATCGGTTAGACATTGGCTTCAATTTCCGCCGCGAAAAGTTGCGCGGAACCCGAACCTGGAACATCAGCATTTACAATGTTTACAACCGCCGGAATCCCTATTCCTATTACCCCAACGAAATTTCATCGGTAAATACGAACGAAGTAAAAGTGTCGCGCCGGACACTCTTTCCGTTTATGCCATCGGTGAGCTATTCGTTTGTTTTTAAGTGATTTGTGACACCTTAGTTGATACCTGCTGTATTTTATCAAAATTGGTTCATATCGACATAAGGTGCTAAAAAAGTGTATGTTTATAGATGGTAACTTCCAATATCCCAAATATGAAACTGTAACCACATTGCCAAAAAGTACGTATATTTGTACATAATTAAGAACGCAAAGAAAAAAACTATGATTGCAGCCAACTTTTCTGAATTTCGACTTCAATTAAAAAAATTTCTTGACAGTGTCGAAGATGACAACGAAATCCTTATTGTTAAAAGAAAAAGCGGAAAGGGGTCGGTCGTAATTTCATTGCAAGAATATAATTCTATGATGGAAACCCTCCATTTGTTGAGCTCGCGTAAAAATGCCGACAGAATTTTTGAATCCATACAGCAAATGAAAGACGGCAAAACGATTAAACATTCCATAGACGACTAATATGATTCTGACTTTTTCCGAGAACGCCTGGGACGATTACCTCTATTGGCAAAAGACAGACAAAAGAGTCTTGAACAAAATTAATGACCTACTAAAAGAAATTCGGCGCACTCCTTTCGAAGGGTTGGGACGCCCCGAAAAACTAAAGTATGATTTGGCCGGGTTCTGGTCTCGACGGATTGATCAGGAGCATCGGCTTGTATATCAGGTAAATGAAAATGAGATATTGGTTTATGCTTGCCGTTTTCATTATGAGTAGATATAGTTTAAAATTATTTCCGGTAGTGGAATCCTGCAAAGTGGAACTTTTATAAAAGAGAATTGACCACAATCCATTGCCCTTTTTGTTTTTATTGTTCCCATTCTGAAACATAAAAAAGGACACATTTCCCATTTTCGGAACCTTCCCAGGTTGGGAAGAAATCGGCTTCGTTGGATAACAACGGTGCTCCACAAAATAAGTGCGGTTGCTTAGAAAGTAACTGAAAATTGTTTTCGAAAACGTTTGCAGAAATAAAAAGTTGTTATATCTTTGCAGTGTTTATCAAGAAAGGTCATAAGTAGTTGATATATATATATATATATATATATAATGGACAAAATAAAGGAGAGGGGGGTAGCGAAAATCCAATAAATATGAATACCTGTCAAGTTTCATAAGGTTGTTGGTTAAAACAATCTTGCTTTGATTTAAAT
>JBBISE010000256.1:0-3570 GCA_037441445.1 Salinivirgaceae bacterium | reverse complement strand
GTGGGACTACCCTCTCAAAATTCCTCTAATCGCTAATGCGTAATCTGGGTTTATTTGTCCGGGATAAACAGAGTATTTGGCCAAAACCGTTGCTATCAAAAACAAAAGCCCCAATAGTTGAACTCCAACAAGAGTTGCCCACCTTTCAGGGAAGAAAACAGCCAAAATACAGACCATAGGCAGCGTTAATACAAAGGAATAAACAATTGCAGTGGCCGCTTTCCGAATCAGAAAAACGGGTGGTTTGCAATTGAAAATCCAGATAAAATATTCATTTTCAGGGTTCAAATAGTATGTAAAGCAAATAAGGTAAACCAACAATACCGAAAATATTCCCAGATTAACATTTCCCACAGACAGGCTTATTACCGTTAAAACGTAAGCTGAAATAAGTCCAAAAACCGATTGTCGAAACCCTGTAACAAACTCAAAAGGGTGCCTTGAAAAGGGAGTTGGTAAAGTAAATGTGCCCAATTGTTTAATTTTCAATAAAGAGAGAAAAACCGAAATCAAAAGAACCAGAAACGCTTCTCCAAACAGCGCTTTTGCAGAAAGAAAAATGGCAAAAGGTAGTGCCACTGCGAGGTTTTCTAACATGCGCAACTTTGTGTAACCGTTTTTTGTGAAACAGGTTCTGAGCAAATCGCTTCGTCTGGGATTTCCAAGTTTCATAAATGAGGCAATAGCCGCCAGTATGTACACATAAGGGGCATATTCGGTTTTATAAAAAAGAAAAACCGAGGCCCCGACAAAAAGGATGGGCAGTAACAAAAATCCCACGATGGGATTTATCCCAAAGTCGGAAATTTGCCGGCTGATGAGTTTTAGCTGAAGTTGGAAATAGTAAAGCATTCTTTTTGGAAAGCTGTTGTTGCTTAATTTTTTACAAACTTTCCAAAAAACTGACCTTGTGTTGTTTCCAGTTTCACAAAGTATATTCCCGTTGGGATGCAGGTACAATCAAACCTGAATGTGTCCGTGCACGAACCTAATCCTTGTTCCTGAATTACCTGTCCGGCCAGGTTATAGACTGAAACCCTTAGTTTGTCTTCGTGCGGGAGCTTCACCAGGAAATAATCCAACACCGGGTTTGGGAAAATGTCAATACCGGGAACAGTCTGATAATCTGATATCCCCACGTTTTGTCCGACTCCAATTCTTATCCAGGCCTCGCCGCATAGCGTAGGAGCGGAGGCGTTACATACGCGGTATCCAATGCTGTCCATGCCTGTAAAATTGGTTGCTGGCGTATAAATTATTATTTCACCGGCCAACATGGCACTTCCATGCAGGGGATGGCTGAAAATTGCAGCCGTGGTTTCCGTTACTTGATTGTGAACCCAGTCATTGATAAAGCAGTTAATGGGAACCATAGTATTGACTGGGGTTGTGACCGAATCGTCCATGGGACTGGGGGTCAACAGGTTGTTGTAACTTTGGGTGAATTCCTGATGGAATAGGTTGGCAATGGTTTCATCGTATATGATGAGCGTGTTTTCGTCATTACGGCTATCGGCGGTTGCTGTCCAGTTGTGAGATCCATTGACTACCAATGGGTTGGATTCAGAAAACCCGTAATCGACAATCACATATTTACTGTGAAACGTGGCGCCCTCGGGCCATTGGGAACCATCGGGGTTTTGGTAATCAAGGACCGCAATGTTGTTGCTGAGAAGCATTTGAAATTCACTTCCGGTAAACTCTACATAATCAATAATTCCTCGAACGTCTGTACCGGCATTGTGAACCGTTTTTATGGCATTTCCCAGTACATTTTCCGTGAAAGCCATTACGCCAAATTCTACATTGTGGTTGGCCGAAAGGATGGCTGCATTGATTTTTGAGGTTGTTTGATCGCTGGGTGAAAAATACAGCTCAACTCTTTTTCCTGCTATATTTAGTTGGTGCGGAGTGTTGTCCGCTTTCTGTGATCCGAATTTTGCCAATGCCGCGTTGGGAGTCATGGTGTTGCTGCCCCACATTTCGTAGAACTCGAGCATGTAAGCTTTTGCCAACGACTGATCCTGAATAATTACCATGTTGTTGTAATCCTTGTTCAGGTTGGCTAACGTGTGATTGGTCGAGCCCACCATGACCTGACAGTGTTGAACATCATTGCGGTCGAAAATCATAATTTTGTTGTGCATAATCGACTCGTCGTTTCCGGCAAGAAAGGCAATTTGTGGGTTTAGGTGCACCAAAACAGTATCTTCGGGTTCGGATGCGCCCGGAATGTCACTGATGAAACGTATTTGTACCCCGCGGTCATGGGCAGCATTCAATGCATCGATAATAGCGCGGCAGTCGTTGTCATACATCATCATGTCAATGGTTTCCTGCGCACGGTTTATGTAAGCCACAATGGTGTCGGTGAACTGGTTAATTAGCGAAATGGCATGAGTTCCACCCGAGACTGAAGTGTCAACCGCCTGGTTAAAATAAACAATGATTTCGCCACTGGAAAGTGATTTTGAAACAAAGACTTTTGTCCCTGTAAAAGCTGTGTCGTTGCCATCGACAGAAAATGCGTTTACATAAACCAGCGATGCAGGTTCGCAGTTAATGGAAATCTGGTGGCTGGTACCTGTTATCCCAGTGTTAATATGCCCTAATTCAAGTGCTGGTGTTAATCCATAAAAATATTCGGCAGAACCAAGGCTGTCGGTTTGCCACGAAAGTTGTAACAGGTTAGTTTCAATAACATCAGCCTTTAAAGGACTTGTAATGGCTATCCCTTCATCAGGAATGATATCGTTGGCATCGCGCGGTAAAAGCTGATAACCCGTTGTGGGACTTGATGTTGAATATTGGGAAACTATGGCTGTGAGTGTAAACGGATTGGAAGGAATAAGCGTGCCCACCAACGGATTGCCATTTCCAACCCTGATGATGGTTGTTTCTCCCCCTGAACTTATTGTGTAATTCGTATTGCCCGTAAAATTGCCGCTGGCGCCCAAAATGGTTGCATTTTCAATGGAAATCAACTGAGCTTCAAGGTCTTCGACAACCTCCGATGGCGTAATAAGTATTGGTTCCGGTACAGGGTTATTGCTTGACAGTACTGTAAAGCTGGCCACAGGGTCTATCTCGAGTAAATTGTTGTAGTTTTTAAGCGTTCCCGTTACCAAAATAGAATCGCCTCGCAAAACCGAACTCAGGGTTGACGAGTAAGCTGCAATTCCGGCTGTTTCGTCCTGGAAATACCGAATATTTCCCAACTCTGTACCGTTGGTAACAATCCCTTTAACGGTTACTACCGTTCCAATTGGCACCAGACGGGCTTCTGAAATGGTCATTTGGGCCTTCATGGTAATGCTGGAAAGTACCAGAAATGAACATGTAAGTAATTGTTTCATATGTTTTTAATTTTTCGGTTTAAGGTCACATGGAACTTACCATTTGCAAATAATCATGCCCTTGTGTGAGATAATGATTATTTGCTCATGGACGTTTCATATGTTTATAATTTTTCGGTTTACGGCCATATGGAACTTCATGCCGACTTTAATCATGCCCCTGTGTGTCGAAAAATCGGTTGTCGGCATGGGCGTTTCATATGTTTATATTTTC
>JBBISE010000255.1:0-3586 GCA_037441445.1 Salinivirgaceae bacterium | reverse complement strand
ATTTAAATCAAAGCAAGATTGTTTTAACCAACAACCTTATGAAACTTGACACTTAGCTGTTTATTTTAAAACAATTCGATAAAACCAAAACTCTATGAAACGCATTCTCTTTTTCCTGTTTATTTGCACAACTTTGCAAATAACAGCACAACCGCCACAAGGCTTTTCTTATCAGGTTGCCCTTCGCAATGACGATGGAAGTGCCTGGGAAAACCAAAACGACATTCCGCTACAAATAAAGTTGACAAACCAGGGAGGCGATGTTGTTTACTACATTGAAAACCATAATTCCGCTTCCAATGCACAAGGAATTGTTTCCCTGATAGTTGGAGGAGGTCAGGTTCAACAGGGAGATTTTTCATCAATCCCCTGGGGTACAGCACAAATTTACCTTCGTCCGGTTTTGCTCCCTCCTCCGGGGGGTCAGCCCATTGAATTTGGCTCAAGTCAAATTCTATCAGCCCCTTACGCACTCTTTGCTGCCGACGGCAACCCCGGTCCACAAGGAGAACAGGGACCTCAAGGGGAAACCGGCCCGCAAGGAGAACAAGGACCACAAGGGGAAACTGGGCCACAGGGTGAGCAAGGCCCGCAAGGAGAAACCGGACCTCAAGGCGAACAGGGCCTACCCGGAATTTCTATCGAGTGGTTGGGCGGTTTCGACACGCAGCCGGAAAACCCAACAGTGAACCAGGCGTACTATAACCAAATTGTAAAGAAATCGTTTGTCTATAACGGTACAGAGTGGCAAGTTATGACCCAGGATGGTGCCGATGCCATTGCCGCCGTCACAGGTACAGGTGTAGCCGGGAAAATAGCCGTGTGGACGGGCGAGTCGCAACTGACAAACCTCGACGCCTTTAACATAGACCCCAATGTGGCCGTATTAAGCTACCCTTCAGCAGGTGATGAAGACCCCATTTTCGAAGTAAAAAACAAAGCCGGTCAGGTGGTCTTTGGCGTCTATCAGTCGGGTGTTCGAATCTATGTCGATGACAGCAACGCAAAAGCCGAGAAGGGCGGATTTGCCGTTGGCGGGCTTTCAACCGGGAAAGAAGAAGGAGACCTCTATTTTCGGGTAACACCCGACAGTGTGAGGGTTTTATTGCGCGAGCCGCTGACTAAAGCCGAAAAAGGCGGATTTGCCGTCGGTGGCCTTTCAACGGGAAAAGGAACAAAGGATTTGTTTTTTATTAATCCGGACAGTGCCCGGATTTACATTGATACCGACACCTCCAGAGCCGAAAAAGGCGGATTTGCCGTGGGTGGACTCTCAACCGGCAAGAGCCTGGGCGAGGAATACCTGCGCATTACCCGTGACAGCGCGCGGATAAACGTTGCAAACGATGGAACCAGAGCTGAAAAAGGTGGGTTTGCTGTGGGTGGACTTTCTGCCGGAAAATCACAAGCCGAAAATTTCATGTTCCTTACCCCCGAAAATTATTTTATAGGGCACGAAAGCGGAATTAACATTACCACGGGTGTCTATAATTCCACATTGGGTTATATGGCAGGCAAAGAACTCACTTCGGGCCGATCGAACATTTTCATTGGAATGGAGGCTGGGATGAGCACTACCATTGGACGATGGAACACGGTACTGGGATTTAAAGCTGGCCGCGCTAATATTTCCGGCGATTTTAACACCTATTTGGGTTATTATGCCGGATGGAACAGTACTACCGGAATGAGTAACGTGTTTATTGGCAACGAGAGCGGTCAGGCAAACGTTACAGGTTCCAACAACGTATTTTTAGGGTACCACGCCGGATATACCAACCTCTCAAGCTACAACACCTTTTTAGGATACCAGGCCGGCAAGCTGAACGAAAGCGGCGAGAACAATGCTTTTATGGGCTACAATGCCGGTTATTCAAACACGTTCGGCAATAACAATGTTTTTATTGGCAATGAAGCCGGATACGGAAACGAGACAGGCTCGTCGAATGTGCTGTTGGGAGATGGTGCCGGACGGAACGGAAATACTTCATGGAACGTATTTGTTGGCTACCAGAGTGGATACAACACCTCCGGAATGGGTACACACAATGTTTTTCTGGGACACCACAGCGGATTCAGCAACACTACCGGCTGGAGCAACAACTTTATTGGACAAGGAGCTGGGTATGGAAACACCACCGGAACCAATAACATTTTCATAGGAAACAATGCAGGGCGTTTAAATGAAGCTTCATCAGGAAATATATTTATTGGGAGAAATGCAGGATACAATTCAACGGAAAATGGAAACACCATTATTGGTCATACGGCAGGTGAATATCTGGAAACCGGAACCGGAAACACATTTTTAGGTAATCTGGCTGCGATCCAGCGAACCGGAGGTTCAAGCAACCTAATTTTAGGTTCTTCGGCCAACTACAACGGAGGCTCCGGCGATAACAACACCATTGTGGGAACCGTTGCCGGTTACTCGGAGCTGGGATCAGGGAATGTTTTTCTGGGTTATGGAGCCGGTTACCCCGAGACAGGTAGTAATCGCCTTTATATTTCCAATTCCACGACATCATCGCCGCTGGTTTACGGTCAGTTCGACAACGGCGGAATGTTGGTAATTAAAGGAAATGAGACCCACAACACGCAAAACAGGTTGTTTTACGTTAACGGGACAGCTGGAGGAAATTCTGCTTGGTTTACCGATAGCGATAAAAACCTGAAGAAAAATGTTTCTCCCATAACTGAGGCTCTTTCAAAGGTTCTCTTGTTGCAAGGAATCAATTTTGAGTGGTCAAATACTGAGAATCGCAAATCGGGCCGTCACATCGGCTTTCTGGCTCAGGATGTTGAACCCGTTGTTCCCGAAGTAATTGATAATTCGAACGGTAAATATTCCATGGATTATGCTTCTCTCACGGCGTTGCTGGTCGAAGCCATCAAAGAACAACAGAAACTTATTGACACTCAAAAATCAATCATCAATGAACTTTTGAAACAGAATGTCGAGACTTTAAAAAGGATTGAGAAACTCGAGGAAAGATAACGAGGTTGAATTACTGACACCGATGGGGTTTGCATATTTTTATAAATAAGCCTTTTACCACTGTGGTTGTGGGATCGGTATTCTCATTGCTAAGTTTTTACATGCTTTTGGCCGTTCTGTCAGATGTTGTAAAAATCACGGTATTCACCTCAGGTCAAATCAGGACATATTCCATAGGGTTTTTGCTCTTTTGTGCTTCGGGGTTGATGGCTGCCCTTATTATTTGGAAATTCTCGCAGAAAACAAAGTAGACCTTAATTCCGCAGCAAAAATATTTGCACACAAATTTAATCCTTTTATGGCTCTCTTATAGGATTTGCTGAGTAAATTTTCTGAAAATACTCGTTGCTACGTTGGGGTTGGCGAGAAGAACAGATAAGAATTTCACTCTTTTGTGAAAACTATGGAAATTCGAAAGCATACCAATGGTCTCAAAACACGACAGTAAATCATAAAACGCTATATATCGGGCACTTGGTGTTTGCAACAGATTATAACTTTCCCATTAGATGCAATAACATAGTGCTACCAATCAAGTAATAAATGGTATTTTTTATGTGTAACTGTAAAGTTTCACCACGTTGTTGG
>JBBISE010000254.1:0-3596 GCA_037441445.1 Salinivirgaceae bacterium | reverse complement strand
TCATTTTTTTTCAAAGATAAGAATTATTTGGGTAATTTATGGGATAAGCATTAATTATAAACATATGAAAACCAAAACACACCTTCCCAAACTCTACATTACCCTCGCAGCCTTGACCCTATTCTCTTGCAAACCAGCTCCGTTAACCGTCGCTGATATTCAATTGCCCAATATTGCCAACGGAGTTTACACCGGTCAGGCAAAAAACATCAACGAAGCATTTGTGCGGGTAACCATAGAGAATGGAAGAATTGTAGCTTTCGATATTGAAAAGCTCGATGCTACACCCTTTGGACAAAAAGCCAAAGACAGTATTCGTGTCAGGATTATCCGTCAGCAAACTCCCTATGTCGATGCTGTTTCCGGTGCCACCGAGGCCAGCAATACGCTGATAAATGCTGTTGTTAACGCTATTACAAAAGTATCTGTGCATGTTCCATAATGCTCCAAAGTAGAACCAAGCCGAAAAAATGTCACTTTTTTTTTAAATTTTGGCAAAAGTCACAAACACGAACGCAATAAAATACTACTTTAGCGCATCAATTTTTCAACCTAAATTTATTAAATATGACAGAAGCTATAAAAAAATCGTTGCGCGATTCGGCCACAGCCCGATGGATTGCATTGTCGCTCATCTCGTTAACCATGTTTTTTGCCTATTTCTTTGTGGATGTTGCCGCTCCGTTGCAAAATTTGCTTGAAACAGGTTATAAATGGGATCCCGAGGTGTTTGGAATGTTGGGTGGTTCGGAATTTTTCCTGAACGTTTTTGCCGGATTTTTAATTCTTTCGGGGATTATCCTCGATAAAATGGGTATCCGCTTTACTATTATTACTGCTGGTTTGACCATGGTTCTGGGTGGTGCTATAAAATATTACGCACTGACTGAAGGTTTTGCCGCCAGCGGATTGGCAGTTTGGCTGAACTCGTTCCTGACTTGGGTACCGGCAAGCGCTAAATTGGCATTCTTTGGTTTTGCTATTTTTGGTGTGGGTGTTGAAATGGCAGGTATTACCGTATCAAAAACCATTGTTAAATGGTTCCGTGGAAAAGAGATGGCGTTGGCCATGGGTTTAGAAATGGCGTTGGCACGTTTGGGCGTGTTTGCCGTATTCCGGTTGAGCCCCGTTTTTGCTGAGAATGGAGGCGTTGCCAATTCTGTATTCTCGGGAGTTGCTTTCCTTTGCGTTGGCTTCATGACCTTCTTCATCTATACCTTCATGGACAAAGCGCTTGACAAAGAGACCGATGCTAAGGCTTCAAACGAACCTTCCGAAGAGTTTAAACTTTCCGATATCTGGGTTATCCTTACAAACCCCGGGTTCCTGGCTATTGCAGGATTGTGCGTTCTTTTCTATTCGGCCATTTTCCCATTCCAAAAGTTTGCAACCGACATGTTGGCCTCGAAACTCGGTGTGGATATAAAAACTGCAGCCCAATACGTATCCTATTTCCCAATCGGTGCCATGATCCTGACTCCATTTATTGGTTTCTTCCTGGATAAAAAAGGTTTTGGTGCCAGCATGATGATGTATGGGGCTATTTTACTTACCGTATCTCACCTTATTTTTGCCCTTGTTCCCGCCGAATCCTTCACAACAGTTGTAGCACTGAGTACCATTGTAATTCTTGGGGTTGCTTTCTCGTTGGTTCCTGCTTCCATGTGGCCTTCGCTTCCAAAAGTGGTAGAAAACCGTTATTTAGGTTCTGCTTATGGACTTACCTTCTGGATTCAAAACATGGGACTACTTGGTGTACCCATTCTTATTGGCTGGGCCCTGTCAGCTTCAAACCCGGGTGTTTCAGAACAAATTAAAGCCGGAGTAGAAGGAGCAAAATATAACTATATGATTCCAGAGTTGATTTTTGCCGGTTTTGGGCTTTTAGCTTTTGGACTGAGCTTCTTCCTGAAGTATATTGATCGCAAAAAAGGCTATGGCTTAGAAAAGCCAAACAAAGCATAATAATTTTAGCATTAAATGAAAGAGGCTAACTTGCAACAGGTTAGCCTCTTTTTTTTACAATTTTTCATAAGCCATTCGTATCTGCCCCAAGACTTTGCCAACAATAGTACGAGGGCAACCGATGTTTAACCGAACGAAACCGGCCCCTCCGGGACCAAACACACTGCCTTCATTTACAGCAACTTTAGCCTTGTTGAAAAAGAAGTCTTTTATTTCCTCTGGGTCTAAATTCATTTCGCGGCAGTCAATCCAAATCAGAAAAGTGGATTCGGGCACAATGACTTTCATTTTGGGCAGGTGCGCATCTAAATAGGATTTAACCAATTCTATGTTTTGTTTCAGGTACACCAGCAATTCTTCCAACCACTCCTCTCCATATTGATAGGCTGCTATTAAAGCCTCATTTCCAAAAATATTGCCCATGTTTAGGTGTGCGGTGTAAAGACCTTTGTTATATTTATCCAAAAGTTCTTTGTTCTCGGCAATAACATACGAGGTTGTCAGCCCAGCCGTATTGAATGTTTTGCTGTGCGACATAACTGTTATGGAATTCAAGGCCGCCTCTTTCGAAATACTGGCATAAGGAACATGTTTGTGCGGGCGATAAACAACATCGGCATGGATTTCGTCCGAAATGACAAGAATGCCCTTTTGATGGCAAATTTCACTTAATTTCAGCAGTTCCTCTTTTGTCCATACAACTTCCACCGGGATTGTGTGGATTGCACAAAAGTAACATCTTGGTTTTATCGTCAATTTGTTTCGCCAGATTTTCAAAATCCATAGAAAGTCTGCCGTTTTCGAGCTTTAGTGGATTGTAGACCGTGATTCTTTCCAGTGCTTCAATGGTCTGGAAGAAAGGGAAATAAACCGGTGGCTGGACTATTATTTTGTCCCCCTTATTGGTAAGTTGCTCAATGGCAATGGAAAAACCGGATACCACGCCCGGACTGTATGAAATGTTTTTCTTGTCAACGTGCCACTAATGTCTTTTTTTCAACCAGGTTACTATACTCTCAAAAAACTCATTGGTTCTGATGGTGTAACCCAAAATTTCATGTTCAAGGCGCTTCCTGATGGCATAAATAATAAAGGGCGGTGTTTTGAAATCCATGTCAGCCACCCACATGGGAATGGCATCTTTGGCTCCAATAAAGGATTCCATGGCGTCGTACTTTACACAATGCGTGTTTTTTCTGTCTATGATTTCATCGAAATTGTAGGGCATGATTGAGGATTTTAGGGATTAGGATGTTAGGTGTTAGCTGAAAAAATCTATGTGCCTATGTGGTTAAAAAATTTAGTCGCAAGTAGTAAGTCGCAAGCGAAAAGTGAAAAGGGCAAGATGAGGAGCTTCGTGAGTTCATTCAACTTCTTAACTCTGTGCGACTTAGTGTCCCCTGTATCTCCGAGGTGGAAAAAAATCGGAAGTCGGAAGCGGGAAGTACCGGAAAAACCACTCAACGAATCAATGAATAATGAACAAGGATTTACGATTTTCGATTTACGAAGTACAGATGCAACACGCTGCATCTCATAAACAACCAATAAACTGCTCAACCCACCCAACCACTCAACAAAAAAAGGGGCTGTCTAAAAAGACTAGACAGTCCTTTTTTTTTTGTTAAAAA
>JBBISE010000253.1:0-3653 GCA_037441445.1 Salinivirgaceae bacterium | reverse complement strand
TTTCGTTTCATGTCCGTTCCCTGCACATGGATAAAAAGTGGTCGGCGGCGTGTTTAAAAAATGGTTACACATAAAAAATACCATTTATTACTTGTTTGGTAGCACTATGTTATTGCATCTAATGGGAAAGTTCTATTCTGTTGCAAACACCATGTGCCCGATATATAGCGTTTTATGATTTACTGTCGTGTTTTGAGACCATTGGTATGCTTTCGAATTTCCATAGTTTTCACAAAAGAGTGAAATTCTTATCTGTTCTTCTCGCCAACCCCAACGTAGCAACGAGTATTTTCAGAAAATTTACTCAGCAAATCCTATAAGAGAGCCATAAAAGGATTAAATTTGTATGCAAATATTTTTGCTGCGGAATTAAGGGTGATATAAAATATGGAATAGAAGTCAAAATTAACATATAAAATTTGAATTTAGTTGTACAGACTCAGCCTGCTGTTTTGCTGAAAAACCAATCAAACACCGATTAATGATTTACGATTCAGAGATGCAAGGATTTTCATCTCTGATGAATTAACGTTCATTAAGGATAAAAAAGCAATTCGCCAATTTAGATAGAAGATTTTTGCTTGCTTCAGCCATCCTCTTACGATGCAAATAACGCATTGTTTTTTCAAATTGTCGATAATCAATTACTGTGATTATTAAGGCGTAAATGAATGGCAGTGCAGGCAATTTGTACCTGACCAACGCCCCTAACACAGGCGTGGTTATACCTGTGATTATCAGTAAAATAATTGTGAACGATAGACTGAAAAGGACAGTGGAAGAATAAAAGTTTTGTCGCCTCGAAAAAAACAGACCTAAAACAATAAAGACCAGCAAAAATAGGTTTTCCAGGGCGGCTGCAAAAGACATAATGTTGTGAAATTCAAAAATATGCGGACGAAACAGTGCATTGAAAAATCCCACAGGGGCAGCCTTAACCAACCCCCAAACAGTGCCATCGAGCAATGGTAGTTCCACAGCACTTCCTGCTTGAGTTAGTAGCGTTATCATATTGATGAAGTCCTTTTGTTTCGAGGAAATAAGAGAAACAATATCATAGCCGCTACCGAAGTATTGAAGGTTAAAAGCTGCAACAGCAATGAGAATATGTACTATCAGAAAGCTAAGCAGTAATTTTCTTTGTCGAAATCGTGCCCAAAGCAGAAAAAAGATGCCGGAAATTACCGAAAGAACAACATAAATTTTAGTGTGTACAAACAGTGTTGCTGAAAAGAGAAAAATGGCAAGGTGCCATTTACTGAATGGCTTTTTGAGCAGTTCGCCCATTGACCAAATTGTCAACCCAAATGCAAACAACAAGACACTTTCCTTAAGAATTCCCGAGCCCCAAAAAAGCAAAGTGGGAACAAAAAACAGCGTTAGCAAAAGTAAAACCCTTCGACGAGTAGAATAATGCTGGCCAAGGAAACGGAAAAGCGCAATAAGTCCAATAAAAGACAAGACATTAAACAGAAGATTGTGAATATGGATGTTTCCAAACGAGAAAAGCCTGAAAAAGGCGTTAAACCGGATAACAATTTTGTTGTCGTTGTATAAATTATAGTCGAACGGTTTAATCCAATAGGACATGCTGTCGTAATATTCCAAGAGATGTGGACGTTCATCCCCAATACCAGTAAGCATTGACACATAGTCAGTTGGCGATTTCTCGAGGGCTGAATATAGGATTTCCCCGTCGTTTAAGTAATTATACAAATCGGCGGTGTCTTTTGGGTAATAGTTGGAATAAACGAGCATGACCATGGATCCAGCTGCTACTTTAATCAGCAGCAATATCCTCAGGTATAATGGTTTGATCCCTGATTTTGTGACAAAAGGAATCTTTCCAACCAACCAAAGAACCACTATCATGCAAGTGAAAAACCAAACCATGTAAAACTGTGTTTTATGGACAAAAATACGATTTTGGGACAAGACAACCGGCGTTATTCGAAAAAAAGAACAGAACAAAAGCATGGACCGGTTGTTTTATTAACTATTTTTATGTAATTTAGCGTTGTTTTTATCTCAATCGTGATACTATTCTGTAACCCGACGGGTCAGATATCCGTAAAAGTCTGAGATGTTTAACCTTTTTAAACTTACTCTTATGAAACCAATTGGCATTTTTACTTCTCTTATGGTTTTCTCAGTAGCTTTGCAAGCAGGAAATGTTGGCGCACTGGTAAAATCCAAACAAAACTTTCCATTCGAAACCGTTTCGGTTAAAAACTTGAAAACAGGGACTACACAGTTGTTTGAGAATGTCGATAAAGTCCCTTTCGCACTAAAAAGTCAGGATTTGGATTCCCCCATATCGCTTGAAACCCAAGTTTATCCCAATCCGGCAATGGATGTTGTCAATATTCATTTTTTCAATCCTTCGGAAGGTAAGGTCTCAATTGAGGTGTACACAACTACAGGTCAATTATTGACATGCGCAGCCTGTGTTCTTTCGCAGGGTCGTCAATTGGCTTTGCTGACAGGCGTTCCCTCAGGTATAGCCATTATAAGGGTTACAAACGGAAACCAGGTAACAAGTTCAAAACTAGTAATTTCGACCGAAAAACAATCCATGCCGTCAATCACTTTTGTCGGAAGTGCAGATGTTGAAAGACAAAAGTCGGGAGATGTGAATTCAGTGGAATACACCGAAGGGGATAGATTCCTGGTTACTGCAACTCAAAATGGACAAACTCATAGCTTTTCCTATGCTCCATACACTGATGCCATTGTGGAAATAGATTTTCCTGTTTGTAGTGATGGCAACGGAAATCAATACCATACAGTTCAGATTGGAACTCAGGTATGGATGGCTCAGAACCTCCGTACCACCGCTTTTTCAGATGGTGAGGAAATACTGAACGTGGTGAATAAACAAGCGTGGAGAAAGCTCAGTAGTGCTGCCTGTGCCGCGTATGAAAACAACTACGAAAAATCAACTCAATTTGGCCTTTTGTATAATGGCTTTGCTGCCGTTGATGAAAGAAACGTTTGCCCTGTTGGCTGGCGAGTTCCTTCCGATGACGACTGGGCAGTTTTACAGCAGTATATGGATGACAATCAATACTCGACATCCGCCGGAAACATGTTGATTGCCGAAAGTGAATGGCAGAAATCAGGACACGATGTTTTTGGCTTTGGCGCAGTTCCCGCCGGATTACGCTATGCTCATAACGGTGAATTTGGCCACGCCGGGATTCATGGTCGCTGGTGGACTTCCACAAAATCGGAATCAGGGAAAATCTGGAACCGGTATATTAACTCTGACAAAGATTTTTTGGGCAGAGGAGAATATAACCCAGTTTATGGTTACAGTATCAGGTGTGTAAAGGATTGAAATGTAGGATATTAACAGAAAAAAAGAGACAACTTTCGGGTTTGTCTCTTTTTTTATAAACTCATAGTTAAGACAATAGTTCGTTAAACTTTTTTAACTATCTGATAATCAATAAATGCTTAGACTACGCTCAGAATGACGCAAGTGATTAATATTGAGCCACTTGTCATTTTGAGCGGAGTCGAAAAATAAAGTTTAACGAACTATTGTAAGATAAAAAGCTATTTTTTTCTCAAAAAAAGAAGAATTTTGTCATTCTCATGAAACGCCCATGCCGACAACCGATTTTTCGACACACAAGCGCATGATTAAA
>JBBISE010000252.1:0-3668 GCA_037441445.1 Salinivirgaceae bacterium | reverse complement strand
TCAATTTTTTTAACAAAAAAAAAGGACTGTCTAGTCTTTTTAGACAGCCCCTTTTATTTTGAATCAACATTGTCCGATAAATCCTTAGCGATTACACACTAACACTCACATTGACAGCGTATTAACGTACTTCTATAGAAGAGGGAGATTATTTTTGGCGCGGCTTAGCATTTTAAGACATATTATTACCTTTGTAAAAAGAAACCAATGTCGCACGTTATGAACAAAGACAAACAAATAATAACTGTAAAAAAAGCCAATGGCGATGAACAACTTTTTGACATGGAAAAGCTTGTACGCTCGCTACGAAATGCCGGTGCCGATGATTTTGTTATTGAAAAAGTAACACAGAATATTAAGAACTGGATTTTCGACGGTGTAACAACAAAAAAGATATACGACAGGGCATTTCGTCAAATGAGGAGCATAAAAGCGCTCACAGCTGCCCGGTACCGTTTAAAGCAGGCAATGCTGGAAATGGGGCCCACCGGATACCCTTTCGAGAAACTGTGTGGCTCTGTTTTTGAAACTTTTGGTCATTCGGTTGAAACAGGGATTGTTGTCGAAGGGTGCTGTATTACCCATGAAATGGATGTTATTGCAACCGGAAATAAAGAACAATCACTATGCGAATGCAAATACTCGGTTGATCAGGGAAAAAGGGTTGGTATTCAGGTCCCACTGTATGTTAAATCAAGAGTGGAAGATATCGTCAACAAACGTAAAACCATGACAGAATATCAGGGTTTTAGTTTCAAAACATGGGTAATTACCAATACACGCTTTTCCGAAGATTCCGTGGACTATGCCCAGTGTGCCGGTATAAACCTGCTTTCATGGGATTTTCCCTTTGGCAATGGACTGAAAGAATTGATAGAAAAAAATCGCCTGTTTCCTATAACAGTGTTGATAAACCTTACAAAGAAGGAAAAAGCAACCTTGCTGGAAAAAGGGATTGTCTTATGCAGGCAAATATTGGAAAATAAAGAGGTTCTCCGGGAGTTTAATATGACGGCTGAGAGAAGCAAGAAATTGGTAATGGAAATCGAAGATATTTGTGGACTGCGTATTTAAAAACAATAACCCCGGCAAACGAGCCAGGGTTATTGATATACAAGGATTTATCCCCGTAATTTAACAAATTAAAAATTGACGCATTAAAAAAAATACAGATTAAAACGAGTATTCATTCTCTGTATTAAAGCCTAATTACTAACTCGGCAGAAATTTGCCTGCCACCTAAACGATAGTCGAACGGATAGGCGTTATTTTTAATAAAGTAACGTTCGGTACCAAGCAGGTTTTTTACTGAAATGCCCAGTTCCACTTCTTTTGTAACACTGTATGATGCCTTCAGGTCGGCAATAAACCACCCGTCAACTTCTTTTTCGGGACGAAACACCGACATGCCATCGTAAATATCCGATTGGCGGCGCGCCATTTTTCCGTGATAACGACCCAGCAACGAAGCACTGAACTTCTGAATATTGTAGTTTAACCCTACGTTAAAGGTTGTGGCTGGTGCCCAGGTAATATCGGAAGGCGAAGCCGTAATTGTTGAATCACTGATGGTTTCATCCATTCGTTTAGCCATGGTAAAATTGGCAAAACCGCTAAACTGTGCGAACGAAAAACGCGATTCTAATTCAAAACCTGCTGTTTGCAAGGTGTATATGTTCGTGCTAAGGTTTGCATTGGCAACACTGTAGGCAATCTGGTTTTCGAAATTAAGCCAAAAAGCATTGGCACGGAAACCATAATTGGTGGAAGGATCCCATATTAGTCCAAAATCAACGTTAGTAGCAATTTCGGGCTTTAACTCTGCCAGGTTCGATGCCAATGTGTAGGTATTATAACCAAACATCTCGGTAGGTGTTGGTGTGCGGAATGCTTGTCCTACAATGGCTTTTAAGGTCAACTTTTCCATGAGGGAAACAACCACTGCTGCTCGTGGAGTGAACATTTCAAAACTTTTTGACTTGGTCTTGCCACTACCAAGCAAGTCAACATAGTCAAAAAACATTTTATCGTATCGCCCGCTCAGAGTTAGCTGCACCCGGTCAAAAAACTTGGGGGAAAGATACTGGGCATAGCCGGCAATATTCATAACCGGCTTGTTTTTAACATATTCCAACCAAGGGTTCAAGGGGATATGCACCGTGGTACTATCGGGGTCTGTCCAAAGATTCATGTCTATGTTGCTGTAGTGCGCTTTGTCGCCATTGTAGAAAAAGGTGGTGTTTTCCAACCCGGCCAAAAAGTTATGGTCCCCTAGTTTGTAAGAAGCTTGTGCCCTCACAAAAAGATCTTGTGCGTTCGTTTTCAAATATTCCGAAACACCGTATGGATAATAGTTTTCGAGTGCTCCGTCATTATAAAACCGCATGTTCCAGTCAATGTTGTGAATTTGATAGCGTGATGTAATATCAAAGCTCAAGTCGTTTCCCTCTTTTTCAGGAGCGTACCTGAGAGCAAAAATGCGGCGGTTTTCCTTCATGGTCTCAGGCCTGTCAGGAAGCACGAAAAGCCAACCATGGCCGGTTTCAAAATCCCAATGTTGTTCGTGGTAGTGGAAGGTAAGCCCTTCAAGTACACCTTTACCATAAATTTTTGAAAAGAAATAGCTGTTTTTTCTCGAATCCATAGTTTTTAATTTCAACAGATTACCACCCTCGTCCATCCTGCCTGAGGCATCATACGAATCGTATTCGTTGCCATCGGTTTGGTTATGACTGAATGCCAGCACCATTCCATAACGCTCTTTTTCTGTTCCGGTAATAAGGTCAATGTAACCGTAGTTGTTTGTCCCTCCGCGCAAACGAAGGCTGCCAATACCATTCAAGTCAGAGGCATTCATGGTGTTTAGGGTAACAACGCCGTTCATGGCGTTTGTTCCATACAAGGCACCGCCAGGCCCACGGATTACCTCAACCGATTTTGTGAAGTTCAGCGGGGTGTTGTCCCAGGTATAGGCCGTTCCGTACAAGTTATCGTTGAACGGAATTCCATCGACCAGCATTACCAGGTGGTTATTGTTCCAGCCCTCGAACATGCCACGGAAACCCATGGTGCTGCGATCGTAATCCTGCGATTGGAAAAAACCGGGCTGGGAGACGAAAATATCCTGCGGATGAAGCCAATCGTAGGTGTTTAACAAATCGTTGCTGAAAGCATTGATAATGTTTGGTGCCTCGGATTGCGATTGTTTAACTTTCGAAGCCGAAACTACTACAATGTTCATAAGGTCTTCCAGCGTCAACTCCAATAAATCCATATCGTCAATAGACGACAAAGTAACATCAATTACATCCTTAGTAATCTTGACTTCTTGCACCTTCATGTTCAGTTTTTGAACACAAGCACATTCTCCCCTTCCTTCGTAGTGATTTTGTAGAATCCATCCTGATTGGTTACAGTTTGAATATCACTGTCCTTGATGGAAACCGATACTCCCTCGACAGGCAATTTAAATTTGTCGGTAACATGGCCCGAGACCTCCCGGACTTGTGCCAGAACTGCTACGTGAAAACACAGCATGGCCATAACTAATAACGAGTATTTCATAAGTCTGTGGTTTAGTTGGTTCAAAAGTGAAACAATCATAAACCCCAGATGGTTTCATATGTTTATAATTTTTCGGTTTACGGCCATATGGAACTTCATGCCGA
>JBBISE010000251.1:0-3773 GCA_037441445.1 Salinivirgaceae bacterium | reverse complement strand
AAAACTACGAATACTGCAGATGCCAGAAAATATGGGGTTGGTGGGGTGGATACCCTCAACCCGAGAAAAAAGGCGAAGGAACAGGAACTGCCGTTGCACCAAAACCCGAAGTAAAAAAAGAACCTACCGCAACTGTGGAAGTAGCTGTACCGGCCAAGCCCGCCATTCCGGCGGCCACGCCCGGAGCTCCCGCCACCCTGAGTGCCGAGAAAACTTACACCATAACCAATTACAACGGCATGCCACTGGAAGCTTTGAACGGAGGCGAAAAAGCAGCCAATGTTGTAGTCGCTAATTCCAAGGCCGATGCCACCCAAAAATGGAGACTGATTCCGGCAGGCGATAATTTCGTATATATAGTGAACGATGCCAACCGTTACACGTTAGACATTGAAGGCCGGGTTGACCAAAACGGCAAAAACATCCGCGTGTGGGTACCCAATGGTTCGAATGCACAAAAGTTCAAACTTATCCCCATTGGTAACGACCAATACTGGATTCAGACCAACAACGGAAATAACCTTGGAATTGATGGAACCACAAGCGGAGCCAACGTTTCGCTGAAATCATCAGGACAGGATGTTAACCAACGTTGGGTAATAAAATAAAAAAACAGGCAATATTTTTCAAAAATAAACCGATATTGCGACTAATAGCAAACCTTAAATTTATACACTTATGAAAAAATTCTTATCCTTAGTTGCCATAGCTGCAACTGCCGCTTTAATGACTTCATGTGTTGTTGAAGAAGAAAAAGAGTGCGAAAAAAACAAAACCGGTGAGATAACGGTGGTGAATGCAAACCCATTCTCAATTCAGGTTGATGTTATTAACGCTGAAACAGGTGTCTTGAATGAAATCAGAACACTGGAAGCTAACGGCTCAACCACCTACACTATGGCAGCCGGAGTACAAGCCACCATTCAGGTGAAACCTTCGGAATGAACATGGACAAACGTAGCCTACAGAACACCCGTTGAATGCGAAACAGAAACTTATTCTTGGGAGTACTGTAATTATAACACAAACTCGTATGCCAAAATGGTAACTGTTAAGAATGAAACGGGTTCAACAATGGTGGTAGATGTTTATTCCTACACCAGTTCAACCTTTGCCGGAGAACTCACAATTAACAATAACCAAACCGCGTACTACTACAATGTTCGTTCAGGAAATTTCAAAGTATGGGGTAAATATTTAGGTGGAACTTGGTTCTATACCACAGACAATTACAGTGTTAGTACATGCGGAACATTCGATTTTACCTGGACCGCTGGTTTCAAAGGCGAAAAAGCCCTTGAATTTAAACCCTCAACCGAGTACAAACCATTCGAATCGCTTGGTGTAACGAACATCGTAAAATAAGTACAATAAAGCCAAAAACAATAAAAAACCCTCCAGGGCATCCCGGGGGTTTTTGTTTTTGAATTGATTCTTTGTTTTTATCACTATCTACTCTCGACAAAGGCTTTATCATCCTTTCAAAAACCGCGTGTCCAGTTCTTTTACCGCCGCAGTTGGCAAGCCGCCATTGAAAATATTTTTGCAGGGGCAGGGACTGGGTGCTACAACGCATAGAATAAGATCCTTAAAAAAAACCGGACGGATTCTATTGAACCAGGCCGGCTTTTACAATTTGGCGCTTGCTTTACTGCGGAGTGTTGGTTGTAAATCTTTATAAATGAACTCCCATTGATAAAAAAGAATGCAGATGTGGGATTTGCGTCAATGGCTTGTCTTCTGTATTTTATCGTTAAAACGGCTTAAAGCGTTTTGAAAATCAGTTTTCAATTCGGTAAAAACCTCTTTAACCGTTGAAATTCGGGTGGCACGGAAAGCGTTGCTGCCGGCAAAGGCATACCCTTTGTTCATTTTTCCTTTGTAAGCGTTGTACAAGGCCATAATGATGCAATAGGGGCTGCTGGAAACCTCGCAGGTTTTTATGCAATGGAAAGGACATTTAATGGGGGTTTTTAATCCCGCCCTGACCTTGTCAATAAAACTGTTTTTCACGGCGCGTCCGGGCATGCCTACCGGACTTTGGATAATTTCAATGTCGCTTTCGGTGGCATCAATGTATGTCTGCTTAAATACGGGCGAGGCATCGCACTCTTCGGTTGTAACAAATCGGGTTCCCAATTGAACCCCACTGGCACCCTTTTGAAGTATGTTGTAAATATCCTCACCGGTATAGATTCCTCCGGCGGCAATAACCGGAATTTGTTTGTTGTAGCGTTCTTCGAATATTTTTACCTCTCTAACCACCTGGGGGACAATTTCTTCGAGCGAGTAATGGTCGTCGTTGAGTTGTGTTCCCTTAAACCCAAGATGTCCTCCGGCTTTGGGGCCTTCCACAACAATGGCATCGGGCAGATATCCGAACATACTGTGCCATTTTTCGCAAATAAGTTTGGCAGCCCGGCCTGATGACACAATGGGAACAAGTCTGGTAACACTGTCCTTGGACAAGAATTTGGGAAGTTCCAATGGTAAACCGGCACCGGCAAAAATGATGTCCACCTTCTCGGAAATGGCGGTTTTAACCAAGTCGGTAAAATTCGACATGGCAACCATTATGTTTACGCCAATAATACCTTTGGTTTTCTCTTTGGCGAGTCTGATTTCCCGTTTCAGACCCTCAATGTTGGCTTGAATATAGTCAGCGGCAGAGTTTCGGTGTACCAAACCCAGTCCGGCAGCGGAAATTACGCCCACGCCACCTTCATTGGCAACGGCAACGGCAAGGCCGGAAAGGGATATACCTACACCCATACCGCCCTGAATTATAGGAACTTTAATTGTCAGACCCCCAATGTTTAGTGCTTTCATTTATGTTAGTTTCATAGTTGTGAAGAATGAGGCCAAAGGTAGGTAAAGAAATTTACAAAGAGGGATTTTCGGGAATTTAATTTTACATTCCCCAAGGTTCGCAAAAAAAGCACAACGAAATGTGCAATTTTAGAATATTATGTTTGTTTTGTTGTGCATTTTTGTACTTTTGTAAAAATATAATCCGAACTAAGTGATGGAAACACTATATCAGAAATTTGAAACTCTTTTACAAAACACATCAACGGATTTTAATCGTTATTTGTTTGGAAGGGTGGCATGGAATAGTCGTATGATTGGCATTATTGGTGCTCGCGGTGTTGGAAAAACAACCATGATTTTACAATACATTAAGCAACATCTAAACAGCAAAAACGCCTTGTATGTTTCGGCTGACGATATATATTTCAGCAAACACAAACTTATAGATTTGGCGGACGAGTTCAATAAAAATGCCGGCGAATATTTGTTTATTGATGAAATTCACAAATACGAAAATTGGTCTCGTGAACTAAAAAATATCTACGACTCCTTTCCTGCACTGAAAATAGTGTTTACGGGATCGTCGGTGTTGGACATCCTTAAGGGTTCGTCCGATTTAAGCCGAAGAGCTATAATTTATAAATTACAGGGACTTTCATTTCGCGAATACCTGAAGTTTTTTCATGGCTACGATATTGAAGTCTTCTCCGTGCAACAAATTATTAACAACGAGGTTAAACTTGCCAATATACAACATCCACTCCCCCTGTTTCGAGATTATTTGAAGCGAGGTTATTATCCTTTCGGTATCGAGAATGAGCTGGATTTGCGTTTAGGGCAAATAATTATACAAACATTGGAAACCGATATTCCACAATATGCAAATTTGAATGTAGGCACAAGCAGGAAACTAAAACGATTGCTATCTATTATAGCCGAAAGTGTTCCCTTTAAGCCTAACT
>JBBISE010000250.1:0-3785 GCA_037441445.1 Salinivirgaceae bacterium | reverse complement strand
TTTAATTGATGTCATAAGGGCAACTACGGTAATTGCAACTGCTTTGCACCGTGGAGCCTTAAAAGTTGTTCCTGTTGCCGATATTGAACAAGCCCTTGCCTTTGGACAAGAGGGATTTTTGACCGCCGGCGAACGAAACAGCTATAAACTAGAGGGTTTCGATTTTGGAAATTCACCTTTAGAGTTTTGTAACCCAAAAGTAAAAGGCCAATGCATTGCCATTACCACAACCAACGGAACGCAAGCATTAGCGAAGGTTCCCGACGGTACAGATGTTGTTACAGGTTCATGGGTTAATCAACAGGTACTTATCCGTTTTTTACAAAATTGTCATCAGGACGTACTTTTGCTCTGTTCAGGATTGAAATTTGCAACTTGCATTGAAGATACACTTTTTGCTGGACAAATTGCCCTTGAGCTGCTAAAGGAAAATTTCTATCACACCTCCGATAGCGTCAGCATAGCCGTTTCCTTGGCAAAACAAGCCCAAAACAATGAACTCGAATTTATTTTAGAGCACTCCCCCCGCCTAAACTCAAAATACGAAAGGCTCAAGGGGGACATTGGCTACTGTTTGCAGAAAGACATTGCTCCGGTGATACCCAGACTTGTTGAAGGAGCTTTTATTGCAATGTGAGCAACTTCTGTTCACGGCGAATTTCTTCCCAGGTATTATAATGGTCTGGCTATAAAATAGTAACGAGAGAGATTATTCGTCCCTCTCGTACCGTTATTAACCCTTAAAACCATGTCGACAGATTGTTATCTGTCGAAACTTAAAACCTGGTCAAATATACGAATTATTTGTGCAAACGTTACAAATCAATAAAAAAAACTTAATAATTCATTTCCTTTAACGCTCTTCTGGCTTTGTTTTCGATGTCTTCCCGCATGGCATTTTTGGCAAGTTGAATACTTAAATCGTATTGCTTTCGAGCATTTTCGGTATCCTTTAATCTTTTAAAAATTTCGCCGCTGTCAAAGGCAGACTGCGCCTTATAATAACTTTTCTCAGGGAGGGTCGGATCTAATGCTTTTTGGAAAAACTGTAACGCTTCCCGTAACTCTTGCTGTTGCATACAAATTCGTCCACGGCGGTAATAGTATTCAAGTTTGAATTCCTCGCCAAGCGAGTTAAGGTCAATTGATTGTAGAATTTCAGCTGCTTCGGAAAACAAGTGACCATCAAACAACAATCTGGCTTTCAGCAATTTTGGATTATGCATGGTTTCCAGTTCCCGCTTCGCTACCCTGTCGCGATAGGCCTTGCTATCTGGAAATTTTTCCGCTTTTTCTATCCAGGTATTGGCAGTAACCTTTTTTCCTTCAATAATTGAAATGTAGTACAAACCCAATATTGATGCCCTTTTTAGAATAACACTTTGGGTTGATTCCAAATGTTCCTCAAAACGCGATTTCGCATCCGCGTATTTGCCTAAAGTCAGGTTAGCCCAACCAAACAGGAATGCATCAACAGGGCTTTGGCTATTTGTCGTAACACTCAATAACTCCAATGCCTTTGGAGAATAGCGCATATTTAGAAAATAGACTACGTACACCAATTTTTCGGCTTGAGTAACCGTAGTAATGGTCCATTTTGCCGGTAACTCCGGTTTTTCCTCAAAGATAATGTTAAATGATTCGAATAAAGGTTTCTCGACCTTGGACCAGGGACCTATCATCAGTTCGGGATTTACTTTTATTGGGTTTGGCAGCAGGCATGTGAGCTTGGTATCATACTCTTTTGTAGCAGCTAACCCTTTATTGAATAGCGAGGCTAGCGTGTGTAAAGGCGGAAAACCGGGGTGTTTATCCATGGTCTCGGCCAGTAACGAGAAAGTCTGATAAAACGTCCATAGTGTCGAAAAATATTCGCCCTGTAAAGCATGCAGTACTGTTTTATTCAATAACAAACGGGTTTTTACATATCCCCACTCAGCCGATTTGTTTTTAAAGTTTTCAACCCTATCTAGAAGTTCTGTGTTTATTCGCGTGGCCTCTAAAACGCTTTCCGAAGTGTTTATCAGCATGGCATCAAGCATTAACTTCACACTAACTGGAAGCAAATCCAACGGAGTGGCCGTGCTTGTGATAACCATTTTCTCCGGGAATTTTGCTCCAAAATCCATAAAATTGAGGACCTGTTCCATTTTCTCATCAACAGCATCGGGATATTTCCAGTGCTGAGCTGAAAGATTAGTGGATGTAAAAAAAACGAGCAGTAAAAATAACCGTAGTCGTTTTTTTTCACTTATACCCAATTTTGGAATAGCAGAATACCTGGTCATGGATGAATATTTCAATGTAAAGAACGTGTATTTTCGAAATTTGTGCAAACACGATAAAAAAAACCCCAGGGAAATTCTGCTGTTTTTTCTTTGTTTTGCACTCATTCCTATTCGACTTTTGGAGCAGGCTCGGTTCCATCTGCTTGTTTTATCGCACCTTTCAGATAGGTTGGGAGATTTAATCCCGCCATATTAAACAGGTCGTTCAATGGTGGCACGGTTTTCATCATCCCCGACACGAAATTGGCGGTGGAGTTGTTTCCGTTTTCCGTATTACCCGAGTCCCAAACAGTGATTTTGTCAATTTTAATATTTTTGACGGCCTCGACCTGAGTTCTGACCAATTCGGGCAGTTTTTCAATCAACAGCAACTGGAAGGCTTTGGTGGGATCGCCGCCGACAGCGGAAACAACCTCTTTGTAACCTTCGGCTTGTTTGGTCAGGATTTCGTAGAGACCCTTTGCTTCGGCTTCCATTCTTGCATAAATAGCGTCGGCTTCCCCCTTGGCCTGTTCACAGATACGTTCAGCTTCGGCTTGCGCTTGAATAATAGCCTTTTGCTTTTCGATTTCTGCCGGAATCACCACGTTGGCGTTCTGGGTTGATCGCTCGCGTTCTGCCCTGGAGGCTTTAGCCTTTTGTTCAGCAACATAGCCTTCCTGCAAAGCCATTGCGTTTTGTACTTTCTCGGATGCAAGAGCCATTCTCAATGCCTCGGCTTCTTTTTCCCTGCGGAGTGCTTCCGACTGGGCAATGGCAATTTTGGCGGCGTTTTCGCCCTAGATTGCTACTGCGTTGGCCTCCGAGGTTTTTACACGGGTGTCTTTGTCGGCTTCGGCTTTACCAATGGCTTCGTCATTCTTGGCTACGGCTATGCTAACCTCTTTATCTTTAACGGTTATGGCAATTTTAACATCGCGGTCGCGGTGCGTTTCGGCAATTTGGATATCTTTTTCGCGGTCGGCATCGGCTTTCCCTGTTTCCCCGATCTTTTCCTGCTCGGCAACGCTTACTTTAGCTTCGTTAATAGCTTTTGCGGCAGCCTCTTTACCCAGTGCAGCAATATATCCCGATTCGCCTTTAATGTCTGTGACGTTTACGTTAATCAGTTTAAGACCAATTTTTTTCAACTCACTGTCAATGTTTTTTGATATGTTTTCGAGAAACTTGTCGCGGTCGGAATTAATATCTTCAATGGTCATGGTGGCAATAACCAAACGCAACTGTCCAAAGAGAATATCTTTTGCCATTTCCTGAATTTGTTCCGAAGACAGTCCCAGCAACCTTTCAGCAGCCGTGTTCATACTGTCCGATTCGGTAGAAATGGCAATGGTATACCGGCAAGGAACATCAACGCGGATGTTTTGGCGGCTCAGCGCGTTGGTCAGGTTCGCTTCAATAGAAAGAGGTTTCAGGTCAAGGAAAGCGTAGTCTTGAATAACAGGTGTCAAGTTTCATAAGGTTGTTGGTTAAAACAATCTTGCTTTGATTTAAATT
>JBBISE010000249.1:0-3796 GCA_037441445.1 Salinivirgaceae bacterium | reverse complement strand
TTTAAACTTTTCCATAGTATTCGTGGTTAACATTCGGTTGAATTGCGAACAATAACTTACAATTGTTTTGAAGAAATTGTTTGTAGTATAGAGGTAAAGACATAAAATTGTAAAAGTCAAATATAAATCAAGAATATCTCTTAACTTCTTATATAATCCTAATATTATGACAGTTAAGACGCACAAATTATTTATGCATAATGTTTTACACGTTGGTCAATTGGCAACATAAAGTATAGGTAAGGTAGGGAATTGCCGAAAAATGAGTAATTTTAGCAGCCAGTAGAACCGTAAAATCAGCTAGTCAAATTACAAATGATTAGAAAATTGAGTATAACAATAGTATTATTAATATGGTGTGTATGTGCCGTTCCATTGACCCATGCACAAAAAATGCGATCGGTTACGGTTGGAATCCAAACAGAAAGCCCACCTTTCGAATACATTACAACGAATAAAGCTATCGGGTTTAATGTTGACATTTTAGATGCCATAACCAAGCGTATTCCATTAGAATTCATATACATACAAAAACCCTATTCCAAATTAAAGCGCGACCTTGCTGACAAGAAATTAGACATGGTGCTGATGCTCTACCACTCAACTGAAAATGCCAAAAATTTCAGGTTATCAAAGGCTTATAACCGTCAGAACCTATCTGTTTTTTCCTCCATAGAACAATCGTTTTCCCAAAATTCCATGGAAAAGTACGTCTTGTACACGGATATTCCCGAAATTTGCGAACTTGTGGAAACGCTCACCGGAAGCAAATGTAAACAAATTCCAGAAAAGCCCCGACGCGATATAATTAACAATCATGTCATTAATGGCCAAATTTTTTATATTCTGCCCGACAGGATTGGAGCACACGTTGTTGAACGAAACTCCATTCAAAATGTTTGGCGGGTACCCCTTAACGAAATTGAAATCGCGTACAGTTTCGGGTTTCATCAGGATAATGATTCACTTGCAAAACTGTTGGATGAGAACCTTGACAATTTGAAGGAAACCGGAGAATATGAAGAGATTCAAAAAAAATGGTTTGGCAATATCGATCTCGTGGCCGTGGAGAAGACAAGTACCTTTGAATCTACTACATATGCAATTCTCCTATTCCTGCTTGCCATAAGTTTGGCTCTTATAATTTTACTATTGAAGAAAAACAGAAGACTGACGTTGGCATGGGAATCAGAAAAGCTATTACGCTATAACGCGGAATATGAATCAGCTGAGAATAAACGGCGGCTTTCCTTGATTTTTGATGCTATTCCACACCCGTTATTTATTCAGGATTCGGAAAACAATATCGTTTTTTTCAACAAATCGCTACGGGAGTTGCTGGGTATTCAGGATACAGAAGAGGCTCCAGAACAGATAAAAAGCATCTTGGAAAAAGACGACCAGTTTAAAAAAATAATTCAAACAACAACCGATTCAATACCAACCATTCAGAAAATAATCGGGGCCAACGGTCAATTGAGGATATTTGAAATTTCCCGCACAATGTTCCCCGAAAACGACGAGAAATCCATTGTGCTTACCATGGCATTGGACATCAGCAAACGGTTCAAGGCTGAGAGAAAATTGGAACATAAAAGTGCTCTGTTGTCTTCCATAATCAACTCCATACCCGATTTGATTTTTTACAAGGACACGCTCTTCAGGTATATTGGGGCTAACACCGCATTCAAAAAGTACAACAATTTTTCGGATGAAGAATTTGTTGGGAAAACCGATTTTGAGTTATACGATGTAAAGCAAGCAATTGACTATCATAATATTGACCGGCAGGTTATGGAGCAAAACCGTCCACAACGGATTGAGAAATGGGGAATTTTGCCCAACGGTTCAAGTGCCCTGTTCGATACGGTGAAAGTCCCTTTTCATAACAACGATGGAGAATTATTGGGAATTGTGGGCATAAGCCGCGATATAACCCACCAATACGAAATTCAGAAAGCGCTGACGGAAGCAAAATCAAAAGCGGAGGAAAGCGACAAACTTAAAACCATTTTCCTGGCAAACATAAGCCACGAAATACGGATCCCGTTAAATTCCATTATCGGGTTTAGTGACCTTCTGTTAGACATGAATTTAACCATTGATCAGCGCGAAGATTTTATTGAAATGATCCGCAATAGCGGTAATTCCCTTGTACAACTAGTTGACGATATTATTGATTTATCAAAAATAGAATCGGGCAACATTGTCATTAGCAAAAGCGAAGTAAAAGCATCGCAGCTTCTAAAAGAGATTTACAGTTTGTTTAAAGAAACCCTCGAAAATCCCGAGTATCGCGAAATTAAACTTACCATTGACTTCCTGCCAACTCCAGATGAACCGTTTGTTGAAATAGACGGTTTTCGGGTCAAACAAATTTTATCGAACCTTGTTGGGAACGCCATCCGATATACACGCCGTGGCGAAATCCACATTGGGGCAGTGCACAAAGAAAGTTTTGTGGAATTCTATGTCGATGACAGAGAAGCTATTATAAGCGATTTTCTTTTGAAAAATATTTTTGACCGGAATGTATTTAGTGGCGGAATTGAAAACTATGGAGGATCGGGGTTAAACCTGATTATTTCGCGAGGGCTTGTAAAAATAATGGACGGCGACATTTCAGTATCGCGTAGCCAAAGAGACTCAGGCATAATGTTTTCCTTCTACATCCCGGTCAAGCAAAAAGCAGAAAACCCACTTGAACTTTTGCCCTCATCTCCCACGGCTATTTTGTCATCAAAAAACATTTTGATAGCCGAAGACGAGAAAAACAACTTTATTTTTCTGGAAGAAGCACTGCGCAAAACAGGAATAAACATTATTTGGGCAATGAACGGGAAAGAGGCCATGGAACAAGTTGCGTTAAGAAGTGATATTGATATCATTCTCATGGACATTAAAATGCCTGTCATGGATGGTTATACTGCAACACGCGAAATTAAAAAAATAAGGCCCAATATCCCTGTAATTGCCCAAACCGCCTACGCATCAGCCGATGAAAAAGCGCGTAGCCTCGAGGCCGGTTGCGATGCCTATTTGACAAAACCCATAAGACCAAGTTACCTGATTGAAACCATTACTCAATTTTTCTCCTAAATGGAACCAGGCCTTACTTCCCGTGCCATCCTGTTTTATTGCTACCAACGCCAATTGCACAACAAGCGCATTGGGGTTACCGAGCTTGCCGATATCCTGGAAACCTCGAAACCAAACATTTCACAGTTAATCAAACAGTTATCAGGAATTGGATATTTAGACCATAAGCCTTACCAACCCCTTGTTTTAACACAAAACGGGTTGTTAAAAGCCGGGCAACTCTACAAACGTATCCTGATTTTAGAAAGTCATTTGTTTAAAACCCTCGCCATGCCTTTCTTCCAATGTCGGGCCGAGGCGTTCTCGTGGGAATTGGGAATTTACAATTCTACCCTCGATGCCATTTACAACAAAGCAAAAATCGAAACAGGGTTGATAGGCGATCCGTTGGAGGAGAGAGGGGATTTGGACACAAAACCGGTGTATCAATCGCTAATAAAATCATCAGAGAAGGAATTGCACAAGGTTGTTGCTATCCGAAACCTGGGTCTTGTTGATAACATTTTCCTTCCCGAACTATCAGCCTTGTACCTTGAAGATGTGATTATTGCACAACACATTCCAGAAACGGGCACGGTGGCCATTATTTCAAATTCAAAGAAATATTTACTGCCCGATTCCATAGCAGGATACATTTTAGTAAAACCTTAATTCCGCAGCAAAAATATTTGCATACAAATTTAATCCTTTTATGGCT
>JBBISE010000248.1:0-3801 GCA_037441445.1 Salinivirgaceae bacterium | reverse complement strand
AAGTCGGGAAATCTTAAACTTTACACCCAACAACGTGGTGAAACTTTACAGATACGAAATAAAAAAGCACCTCGAAAATACGAAGTGCTTGGTTTTAAAGATAGAAAACAATAACGGATTGCGAACTAGTCGTGACAATTATTCAATCTTGTTTTCAAAAGCAATGGATGAAAGTGGTTTTCGTTCTCTTTTCTTTTTATTGGTAGCCTCAGCTATTTCAGGCGGAATACGATCATCGGTTCCCTTGTACCCCAATGCAACAACCGACACAACTACAATGCCTGTTGGAATTTCCAAATCGTTAGAAAGTTTTGTTGCATCGAATCCTCCGATGTAATGTGTATAAATTTCCTGTGACAGGGCCTGAAGATTCATATTACCCAAGGCCATTCCCAAATCATGCATTGCATGATAGTATGGTTTGCCGGTTGTCTCGTTGTTTTTTGTCATGGCAGCAACAACTAAAACGGGAGCTGACCTTGCCCATTTTTGATTAAATTCAACCATAGAGGCCAGGATTTTCTCATACGCCTCAGTTCCTTTTTTTGCGTATAAAAAACGCCATGGTTGTGCATTGGAGGATGAAGGTGCCCAACTTGCAGCTTCAAATACCAGGTCCAATTCTGATGGCGAAATTTCTTTTTCGGCAAAGGCCCGGGGGCTATATCTGCTTTTAATAAAGCTTAACATTTCTTGTGGTTTCATTTTTTTGATTTTTAATATTTTTTTGTAGAAACCCAAAATAACAAAAAATGTTTAACCAACATCATTAAAACAGTAAACAAAAAATTCCTTCTGGGATTTCCGTAATACCATTTCCTAGTATGCTATCCAAAATTTTGAATGATGTTTATTTATTTCAAAAGCTGGAAGTGGAACTTTTATTGCATTAAGAACCTTTAAAGCTCCCTTAAGAAATCGGGAGCGTGTGTTGATTTTTTCAAAATTAATGTCAGGACCAATAAAAAACCTGCGGTAAGGGGTTAATCCTTCAACAAAAGTGTTACTTGTATTGGCTGAAACCATATTAGTTGCTCCATATCCGACAGCAAGGTTTAACCATTTTGGAAAAAAGCTCAATGTGGTTGCATCGTGCAAATTGACCGACAACCAGTATTGCTGGGCGTTGTAATCTTTGACAATGCGTTCACCAGCATTTGAACCCAACAAATCCGGTCTGTATTTATAAAAATTGGTTGGATGATAGCTCATTTTCAAGGCAATAACTTGCTTCTTAAAGGTTTTCTGCTGAACTGCGAACAGACCTGCTCCAAAAGCATTGGCAGCCAAATCGCTGGCGGAGGCACCCCAGTCGGTTGCAAAACCATCGAAAAGCTCAATAGTGCTGACAGCTATAAAAGCGGCTGAAGCACTCCAAAGGAGCGACTGGTTTTCGGAAAAGCCTGCATGCCTGTGGATTTCGTACGCCAGGCGTGCATTTTGATAGGTTGCGAATGCATGTCCTGCCTTATCCATTTGCATCCACTCGCGGCTGTCGTCAAACCAATGCCAATGTGTATGGTCGAATTTCGAGTACCAGACAGAACCAAGGGTAATCATTGATCCTGCATAAATTGACGATTCTGCTATTAACACATTGCGAAAAGAGTACTTTTGAACACTGTCCGTTTGACCATAGGAAATCAGGCTTAGACCGGGATAAAGGATCAAATGGGAAACCAGGGTGGCGATGCTGGCTTTACTTGAAATGTATTTTCCAGTGATGGAATGTAGATTAATCATTGTTTCGGATTACTCAATTCCAAGACTTCATTGCTCCACTCAACTGCCGAATTTCCAATTTCAGGATTGTACTCATCGAAAAGTTGTTGTATCTTACGGTTTACAAATTTGTCAAAGGCCTCCTGCATGGTTCCCGATTTTGCAAAATAATGGTCGGTTAATGCATAGGTCTTCAAGGTTGCATTTCCCGGATGATAGAAATTAACAGTACGCTCAATTTGTTGATGATCGGACAGTGAAAATGCCTGAAAATCAGATTCTCCAAACTGTACCAGCACTTTTGCCTTCGTGTTTTTCCTATGTTCAAGTGCTGGAAAGTCTTGAATGTGACGCCAATATTCGGCATTACGGCCATAAATTTTCCCATCGCCGGTGTACTCCCAGCTTGCGCGCAGAATGCTGTCGAGTACCGGATTTTTAGCAAGCTCGGAAAGTGATTCTTTCTGAATATAAAACCGGTATGCCAATTCGTATTGATCTTGTACTGATTTTTCGTGTTCCAAAGGTTCCATACCTGCCAGTTGGTTTTGCAGGCGCGTCATTTCAATAATATATTCGAACCACGATTTGGCTGCAGTCCCATAGACAATAACGCCAGCGACATTATGCTTTGAGCTCAGTGCAGGAGCCACGGTGCCTCCCATGGAATGACCTACAATAATAATTTTGGCGGTATCGACATACGGCAACGACTTTAATTTGAGCAATCCGGCTTCAAAATTCTCTATTTCGTCGAACAAATCGCACGATGTGCATTCAGGCGTGTTGCGACTGTCCCCTAACCCACTTTTTTCAATGCGCAGAGTTACATATCCGTCATTGGCAAAAACATCGACAATGCGCTTATAAGGGTGATTATCAGCCAAATTATCAATAGAACTGCATGTATATCCTGGGATAAACAGCATGGCTGGCATTCTTTCCTCTTTTCGGGGTTTGTTAATGATTACACGCAACTGTCCATTGCGGAAAGGTGCCTGGTCGTATATAACTTCTGTATTGGCATGGGTTTCTATACCCCGACCTGCAAATTTTCCTTTGACTTGCAGTTTCTTTTTATTTCTATAGACAACAGCATCTACTGTATTTCCCTGGACTTTGTCGGCCAAAACAGATTGAAGGGTTGTCAAATCAGGAATAGTTCTATGGTCGATTTCCAATAAAACATCTCCTTCCAATAGCTTAAGTTCTGAGGCGGTTCCTCCAAGAACAGCATTTATCTTTAAACCGTTGAGGGTTCCTTCATTCCAAGTTTCAGCTCGAATCCCCATCCAGGCTTTGCGTTCAGGTTGTTGAGCCGAGACAGTAATAATGAAGAAATGAAAAAGAAGCAGTGTTAAAGGTTTCATTTTGCTAATATTAAACTTAGTTCACATTCTATTTAAGCTTGCCAAAGTTAAGAAACTTTTCAATTATGGTGAATCTTAAAAATATGCATCGAAAATACAGGTGGCTGTTATTCATGGCAATATCCAAAAATTACAAACGCATCTAATTGTACAAATTTGGAAGTTTTAATTTACTTATAGACAAGCTTTTATAATATTACTTATCTATAACAAACTTGCATAGTTTTGTACGATTTCCAGAGAAAACAAACAAGAAGTACACACTTGGGGCATAGTTTCTTTTCATAAGGGAACTCAAAGGTATATTGTTTATCCCTGTATTCAATGTTATTGAAGATTGATGCAAAACGGTTCCCTGAGCATTTGTCAATGAAAACTGGCATTTTCCTCCCAAATCGTTCGAGATCGTTGCAACACTGTGGTTATTAATCGGGTTTGGAAAAACAGATATTTCACGCAAAAGATTTTCAGAATTAATGGCTCCGACCGTAAATTGCAGGACAATGCTACCATTGGAATCGTTTATCAGCGTATCCCCTTCAACGGTTAGCCCATTTTCTATTGTGCCGGTTACAAAATAACGACCGTAGGGTAAATTGGAGATGATTTTGGGCTGTTCAGTGGTTTCAACCTGGAAGTTTCCTCCAGGCCCTGTAACCCAACTTGCAGCCCCCAACCCCAAAAATCATTATTTTAACGTGCATTGAAA
>JBBISE010000247.1:0-3866 GCA_037441445.1 Salinivirgaceae bacterium | reverse complement strand
GAGAGCAGGTCGCCGCCGATCTTCAAGGGCTATCCGGTTTGGGTAGCCCTTTTTTCATTTAAAAAACTTTGTATTAGTTTTTCTGCATATATTTTGCTATAATTGCACCGCTAAAGAAAAGTCCTGTCCGAAAAATATTATTCTCAACGCAATACTCATTAATCTCCCCCTAATCATGAAAGTAAAAAATCTTAATTTTTGGCTTTGGTTGTTTGTAACCGTAATAACCCCGAACAGCCTTATGGCTAACTCTGGTATTGGAGTACAAACAAAAGTGAAAAATATCAGCTACGTAAATGGCTATATGATTGTTCGAGGCGAGCGTCCCGAGTTAGACTTAAAAAATGTTTGCACCGATGCGTTCGAGCCAGGAAAGATTCAAATCAAATTAAGGGGCGAAAACAGAAAGAAAATAGAAGATGTACTTTTAATGGCATCAGAAAGAGGATATGTGGTTACTGGTATTCCTTCGATTGACGCTTTAAATGCACAATTTTCAGCAAAAATATACAAACCTGTTTTTAGCTCTTTATATCAATCTCAACCTGAGTTTGCAAAGTATAGAGAACGTCATCGTGCTTGGGGATTTCATTTATGGTTTGAGGTCGAAATTGATAGCAAGGCAAATGTAATTGAAGCCGTTAAACGATTTAAAAACCTCGATGAAATAGAAGTTGCCGAACCTGTTTTCAAGAAGATGTTGATTGGCGAAGTAAATAATAAATCTGTCAAAAAGGGAAATGATATAAAATGGATACCTGAAGATCCCCGTTTTAATGAACAGTGGCATTACCATAATACCGGGCAGCAGAATGGAATTGAAGACAAGGACATTGATTTACCGGAAGCTTGGGAAATTGAGAAGGGACATTCTTCAGTGATTGTTGCCATTATTGATGGTGGAATCCAAACAAACCATCCTGATATACAGGCTAATATGTGGTCAGGGGTAGGATATAATTTTGTGAACAATTCAACAACCATAGTTCCTCACGACCACGGTACACATGTTGCTGGTACTGTTTCGGGCGTAAATGGGAATAACATTGGTATTTCAGGGGTTGCTGGTGGTTCTGGAATAGGTGATGGTGTTAGGCTTATGTCGTGCCAGGTGTTTACATCAACCGATAACGGAGGTTTCGCTGTTGCCCCTGTTTGGGCAGCTGATAACGGTGCGGCAATATCACAGAATAGCTGGGGATATACTAGTCCAGACTATTATGATCAGGCTACGTTGGATGCTATTGATTACTTCAATGCGAATGGTGGTGGTAACGTTTTATCGGAAGGAATTACAATTTTTGCTGCAGGAAATAGCGAGACCAGTGGACAATGGTATCCAGGCTGTTATTCAGGGTGCTTGTCGGTAGCTGCAACGAATAATCAAGACGTAAAATCCTGGTATTCAAATTATGACACTTGGGTTGACATTTCTGCTCCAGGAGGGGAAACCAACACTGTTACCAACAGAGGTGTATTAAGTTGTATTACAGGAAGTTCTTATGGATTTAAACAAGGAACCTCTATGGCCTGTCCTCACGTTTCAGGTGTTGCAGCCCTACTTGTTTCGAACGCCTTCAGGAATTCGGTGGTTCTTTCTTCTGCAGATGTGTGGAGTTTATTGGTTGAGAATGTTGATAATCACTATGGCAATAATTCGGGATATACGGGGCAGTTGGGTAGTGGAAGGTTGAACGCAAATCTTGCACTTACGGCTTTACAGGACATGCTAAGTGGAGTCATGAACCCGCAAAGTTTTACCGCAACTTCAGTAAGTTCAGCACAAATTAATTTGAACTGGACGAAAAATGCAGAAAACAACGATGTTTTGATTGTTTATTCTTCCAACGGGGCATTCGGTAATCCGCAGGATGGCGTCGTGTATAATCCCGGGGAGAGCCTTTTTGGTGGGGGACACGTGTTGTACAGAGGCAGTGGAAATGAATTCAGTCATGTGCAATTATCTTCTGCTACACGGTATTATTATCGAGCGTTCTCTTATAATTCTGAAAATAAATATTCATCCGGTAGGAATAGTAATGCTGTTACCGACTGCGAAGCGTTCTCATTACCTTTCTATGAAGGTTTTGAGAATGGGTTGCCTATTTGTTGGACTCAGGAATATGTAGCAGGATCAATTCCATGGCAATTCGGAAATGGAAATGGAGGTTCGAATCCAAATGCTGCTTTTGAAGGCACCAAAAATGCCTATTTTCTGGTTACATCCTCTGCCGATAACGGAAAGACGACAAGATTGGTTACTCCAAGGTTTAATCTCGTCGGGTACATGAATGTAGAACTAAACTTCAGGATTTATAATCAGGCTTATTCATCTGACCAGGATACGCTGAAGATCATGTACAGAAGTACCGAAAATGGAGAATGGGTTCATTTACAAACATTTGGATCCAATATTTCTTCCTGGACATCTGTAACAGTAGAGGTTCCAAATGAAGTGTTGTCAAGTGATTTCTATTTTGCATTTCAGGCCAGAGGACAGTGGGGCTACGGGATATGCGTTGATGCCATTTCTATTGAAGGGCAGCCAGCGGGTTTGTATGCCAACTTCACTGCAAATACTACAACTCCATTAACCGGTAATGTAGTGACATTTACCGATGCTTCCGATGGCGGTGAAATATCAACATGGGGTTGGAATTTTGGCGAAGGTGCTGAGCCTTCAACAGCAGAAGGACAAGGGCCACACTCAGTTATTTATTTTTCTACGGGAAACAAAAATGTGAGTTTAACCATTAATGACTCAATCACCAGAACAAGATATAATTATATTAATGTGCAGGAAAATCCAAATCCAACCCATTCTGTTTTTTACATGGTATGGGGTGGAAACGGCAGCCTTATTGCCAAAGTCGATGGCATTCCTGTTCCAAATGGAACTATGGTTCTGGCAGGAAAAACTGTTTTATTTGAGGCTACTCCGAACCAGAATTACAGGATTAAAGCATGGAAGCGCAACAATGTAGTGGTGCCGGGAAATATTTCTACCTCGTTTAGTGTGGGCCCGATTGACGCTAATGTTACTGTTTTTGTAGAATTTGAACCAATGGATGTGTTGTTTTATTATGTTAACTTCTTTGTGGAGGGTTCAAACGGACAAATCGTTGCTAGTGTTGATAACCAGCCAGTTGAAAATGGGCAGTTAATTGAAGAAGGAAAGGAAGTTATCTTTACCGCCGTTCCTGATGAAGGATATAGGGTTAAAGAGTGGAAAGTCAATAACCAAATAGTGGCCGAAAGTATTGCCTCCGAACTACAGATTGAAAATATTCAGGCTAATACCTCTGTTTCAGTTGAGTTTACAACCATACTAGCGATTGATGATCCTCTTTTCTACGAAATTAAATTGTTCCCAAATCCGGCCGAAAATAAAATTACCCTTATGCGAAGCGAAACCACGGTTTCTATGGTTGAAATATATTCGGTAAGTGGTGTTTTATTACACACGGATTCATGGGAAGGTTCAAACCTTGATATTGAGGTTGCTGACTTTGATAAAGGTTTATATTTAGTAAAAGTGCGGAGCAATCAAATACTTTATCACACTCGTTTTGTGAAAAATTAGGCGACAGCATTTTTTCAATTATCACTAAGGCAACCTTACCGAAAATAATGATGGGTAGGGTTGCCTTTGATGTTTTTGGTTGTCAACAAAAATATTCTTGGCTGTTTTTGAGTAAGTAAATGATTTGCCCGCTATCTTTGCACCGTAAAAATGAAAATTAATTTTGAATCGAAATTGTTTATCCACTATTTCAAAGTGTTCTTGTTGCCAAGAACCGGAATGTTTTTGACTAATTGTAAAGTTTCACCACGTTGTTGGGTGTAAAGTTTAAGATTTCCCGACT
>JBBISE010000246.1:0-3933 GCA_037441445.1 Salinivirgaceae bacterium | reverse complement strand
TTCCTGTTGAATATAAACTAATTAAGAGTATGTGACATGTGCATACCCCAGTTTTACTTTTTTAAAAAAATACAAATATGTCCGAAAATAAAAAAAAACGTATAATTTATTTATCCTACGATGGGCTGACCGATCCGTTGGGTCAATCACAGATAATTCCATATCTGTCTGGCCTAGCCGCATATGGGCACCAGATTACGGTTGTGAGTGCCGAAAAACCACAAAATTTTAATAATAAAGAACAACTAATTAAGAGTTTGTTGGATTCTCACCAAATTATGTGGGTTCCATTAAACTATACAAAAAAACCACCCGTACTTTCAACAATTCTTGACCTGATTAAATTTTCAAGGGCTGTTAAAAAGATATATAGGAACAATCCCTTTGACATAATCCATTGCCGGAGCTATATAACCTCCATTGTTGGGCTGAATGTACAGCAAAAGTATGGGGTCAGGTTTGTTTTCGACATGCGTGGGTTTTGGGCCGATGAGAGAATTGACGGAAACATCTGGAAACTGTCGAATCCGCTGTACAGATTAGTTTATCGTTATTTCAAAAACAAGGAAAAACAATTTCTTTTTAATGCCGACCATACTGTTAGTCTCACCAAATCGGCCATTGAAACTATTAGAAATGATTTTAAGATAAGCCTGCCAGAAGACCGGTATTCTGTAATTCCATGCTGTGCAGACCTTGATCATTTTTCGACCCATAAAAACAATTCACAAAATAAATCCACCTGGCGTAAAAAACTTTCAATAGAACAACACGCATTTGTATTAACTTATTTGGGAAGCCTTGGTACATGGTATATGATTGACGAGATGCTCTCCTTTTTCAAAGTTCTGACTGAAAAGCATAGGACAGATGCGGTATTTGTTTTTATTACCCAAGACAATCCTGCAATTGTGTACGAGGCCATTAACCGACATCAAATCCCTGAATCGGCGGTCAGGGTTATCCGTTCCGGAAGGTACGAATTACCTGAAATGCTTGCTATCTCTGATGCCGCAGTTAGCTTCATTAAGCCATCGTTTAGCAAGAGGGCTTCATCGCCAACAAAGTTAGCCGAATTGCTGGGATTAGGCATTCCGGTCTTCAGCAATACCAACGTAGGCGACATAGAAATATATTATCAATCGATTGAAAGTTTGAAAATTACGGATTTAAAAACCAAAGCCTTCGAAAAGGCCTGGACACAGTTTTTTACTCATCCACCCGAAACCGAAAGACTTGTCGAGGTTGCAAACCATTTCTTTTCATTACATTTGGGGGTAGAAAAGTATGTAAACGTTTACCGTAACCTGTGAAAAAAAAACGGATCTTGTACATTGTGCCACATCGCATGGATCGTTCACCCGGACAGCGTTTCCGGTGCGAACATTTCATTCCGCACCTTCTTAATTCCGGGTACGAAATAACCTATTCAAATATTCTGAACAAATGGGATGACCGTTATTTTTATAGTTTTGGGAATTACGGCATTAAATTGTTCATTGTAGTTAAAAGCTTCTTTAAGAGGGTCTATGATATTTGGCGCGTCAAGAACTACGATGCTGTTTTTATTTACCGCGAGGCCTATATGTTGGGAACAGTACTGTTCGAGCGCTTAGTACACTGGCGCAAGGTCCCCATTATTTTCGATTTCGACGATAGCATCTGGCTCAATGACACCTCCCAAGGCAATCAAAGCGTTAAATGGATGAAACGCCCTTCGAAAACTGCGGATATTTGTACACTTGCAACAACCGTTATTGTGGGGAATTCGTATTTGGCTGAGTACGCAAGACAATTCAACCAGAACGTTTTTATTATTCCCACGACCATTGATACCAGTTATCACAAACCTTTGAGCGGGCATCAGAAAAAATTTCCTGATAAGGTTGTTATTGGTTGGACCGGTACAAGCACCACCCTTAAACACCTAAAAACACTGGTTCCGGTAATGCAAAAACTTAAAGAAACTTATGGAAACAGAGTAGTGTTTTGTGTTATAGCTGACGTTTCCCCAGATTTTGGTGGAGTTGAATTCGAATTTATAAAATGGTCAGCGGACAGCGAGATTGCACAACTGTCTGATTTTGATATTGGTATAATGCCTCTTCCTGACGACCAATGGACACGGGGAAAATGCGGTTTCAAAGGATTGCAGTATATGGCCTTAGGAATCCCTGCAGTGATGTCGCCCGTCGGAGTGAATAAAGAGATTATTTTCCATGGCGAAAATGGTTTCTTGCCCAAAACCGAAAAGGAATGGACAAAAACGTTATCGTTATTGATTGAAAACAAAAAACGTCGATTAGAAGTAGGAAGTGAGGGTCAAAAAACTGTCCAAACTCGCTTTTCGGTAGAAACCAATAAAACAAGATACTTGCAAATAATTGAGGAAACCATTGGTATGGTCAAGAGCACTTCAAATGGAAAACGCTAAGGTGCCAACATCCCTTCCACTTCCCTTATATTGCCATCGGTTTTCGCAGGTTCAAGCCCCAATATTTCAGCCATAAGAACATACAAGTTTGTATTCATGAATGCTTTATGCCTTATTCCCTTACGGAAAGCGGGGCCGGCGGCAAAGAAAATCCCGTGCATTTCGGGATAAATATTGTCGTATCCATGGGCAGCTCCCGAATATCCTGAACCATTGGGCCGCAAACCAATACTAAAGCCCAGATTTGCTTCAACAACAATTTCCTGAATTCGGGGGTTCGAACCAAAATGCAATCGTGCCGGAACCGAATCCTTATTCCAGACTTTCAGGTTCGGATTCAATTTCAGGTCAGACATCACCTTCTCTTTTAACCCATCCCTGGGTTTAATGGTATAAACCGGATTTCCGCCAGTAATCAATTCTATTTGTGTAGTATCAACAAGTTGCTTCAAGTTTATATACTTATCTGGTGAAATATCGGCCATCCCATGGTCAGAAACAACCAAAAGGTTAATTTTAGATGCGTGAGGCAGTTGATTTATACGTTTGCAAAATATTCCCAACAAACTGTCGAGGCTTTCAACCAAATTTAAGGTTTCGCGACTTGTTGCACCGTATTTATGAGCTGTCAGATCGGGCTCATGATAGTACCAACAAATTAACCTGGGTCGAATTAACTCGGGAAGGCTCAACCAATGAATTATTGTGTCTATACGTTGTTCAAAGGCCACATTTTGTTCATATTTTTTCCAATAGGTGGGGAATGTTCCACCAACGGGGGATTCTGAACCGACCCAATAAAAAGTTGCTGCTTTCATTCCTTGTTTTTCGGAGGTAACCCAAATGGGTTCACCACCATAAAACAAGGCATTTTCAACTGTTTCCCTTCGGCCAATGGAATAGTATCCAAGTGCTGGATCATAAAAACGATTTGAGACTATTCCATGATTATTGGGGTACAAGCCCGTGGCCATACTGTAATGGTTGGGAAACGTTTTTGTCGGGTAACAGGGAATGAGAGCTTCGGCCACAACCCCTACAGTGGCAAGACTATCAAGCGTAGGCGTCTTGGCCATTATTGGATAATCCCAACGGAAAGCGTCAAGGGAAAGAATCACGACATAGGTATCGGGCTTTGGCGTATTTCTTTTTTGGCACGATAGGCAAACGATAGCCACTAAGGCAATTCCGAAAAATCGCTTCAACGCTGATTCGTATCTGGAAAATATTGTACTCATTTTCAACATAATAAAATTATAACAAACAGGGATTACACTGCCAAAACTATCAAAAAAAACTAAAATAACCTAAAAATTTATAAATGTTGCTTACCGTTATAGAAACATGAAACGCCCATGAGCAAGAATTCATTTTCTCACACAAGAGCATGGTTATTTGCGAATGGTAAGTTCCATGTGACCTTAAACCGAATAATTTTGAACACATGAAACCCCCATGGCAAGTAAATTTTGACACACAAGAGAATGATTATAGCTTTG
>JBBISE010000245.1:0-3940 GCA_037441445.1 Salinivirgaceae bacterium | reverse complement strand
ACTTTAATCATGCGCTTGTGTGTCGAAAAATCGGTTGTCGGCATGGGCGTTTCATGATGGCAATTTTTGCAAAAGCCAAATTTAGTAATAATTGTTAGAGTTTGGGAATGGGGGAGTGGATTTTTTTATCGAATAATGAATAGGAAAAGGTATTGCCTATCAGGCTTTGGAGAATTTTTTCTCAGAGGTACTAAAAGGCAATCTTTTATAATACGATTTCAAAAAGCTAACAAGACTATGCAACATAGGAGCACAAAGAGGTGTATAAATGAAAAACCACCTACAAATTTTATTCTGTAAGTGGTTTATTTTCAGTGTAGCGAGAGGCGGGCTTGAACCGCCGACCTCGTGATTATGAATCACGCGCTCTGACCAGCTGAGCTACCTCGCCATCCGGACAAAACCGTTTCCGAATTTGCGACTGCAAAAATAGAACTTAATTCTTAAAATACAAAAAAGGATCGTTCTTTTTTATCCTATAAAGGCGAAAAACTTTTTGGTTATCGTACTAGCATTTGTATTACGAACAGCCCATTCCTTGATTTCGAGAGTAATAGAAATGATCAGACCGTTCCCTGTCGAAACCTAATATTAGCCCGCCCCTGTTAATAATCCAAAGATTCACCGACCTTGTAATTACTTTTTCTTCTTAATTCCACACCCAATAGCCTTCGTTTCAGTATTGGCAATTTGTTCTCCCTTCAGCAATGCATCAACCGCCAACTCAATATAGCGTTTTTTAACTTTATCGGCATCCTGATCGTTATCGTCAATGGCACCTATATACTTTACAATATATTTGCCTGACTCTTTGTGCAGAATATAAACGTGCGGCGTTCTGGTTGCACCAAATTTTGGATACACTTTTTGTCCCTCATCGAAAAGGTAGGGAAACGTAAATGCCTTTTCTGAGGCACGTTTAATCATGTTTTCGTAGCTGTCGGCGGCAACAACCTCGGGATCGTTTGGATTGATAGCAATAACAGGGAAACCCTGCGTCTTGTACTTTTTATCCAGGTCAATAATCCTGTCCTCGTAGGCAACACTAAAAGGACAATGGTTGCAGGTAAAAATTACTATAAAGCCTATTGCATCAGCAAAATCGGCCATAGAAACCATCTTTCCGTCAACATTCTTGAGTTTAAAATCATCGGCAATGTCACCAATTTTGTAACCTTGCCCAATCAGCGCTGATGTGGCCAAAATAATAATGGCCAACATCGAGGTAACTTTTCGTTTCATTCTGCTTACTATTTAAGTTTAACAATAAAATTTTCAATATCGTTCATTTCGAGTTGTCCCTCATGAAACAGCTGTTTTTTGTTTTTAACAAAAAGCGTTGCAGGGATAGCTCCACTCCACAATTTATCTACTTTTTGGATCCAGGAATTCGCATCGGGTTCGTACAAAACCCAGACTTCAGGGCTAAGATTGTTCTTTCGTATAAACGGCACTAATTTCGACTCAATGGAACGGACAAAATCAAGACTTATCAATATCATCCTGAATTTCTGACATTTATATTTATGGTAAACCTTTTCAAAATGGGGCAATTCTTCAACACAAGGAATACACCATGTGGCCCAAAAGTTCAGAACATACACAGTGTCATTGTCTTGTTGCATTATATTCTGAACATAGTCGAAAGAAACAACCGATGGTTTAATTTCCTGCGCCAAACCATTAAAGGTCAAAATCATAAACAATAAAATTGCAAGAACAGGCTTCATTTTTATTAATTTGCTGATTTGAATAACTACGATCTTCAACAACAAAAAAGCGGTATTGTTCGTCCTGGAACGGAAGAAATAGTGCGAAAATTAGATGCAAACAGTTGTATTTGGGTTGAAATTATTCGTAATTTTACAAAATGACACTTCAAAACCCCGATAACCCGACAGGTATGTTTCAAAAACTCATTCTTTTATCCTCGGTATATATCGCCCTTGTCACAACAGCCATAGCCCAACCCAAGCTGCGCTTTCTTGATCCGGATAAAAAGTTGACTCAATATATAATTGAAAACTGGACAACAGATAATGGATTGCCATCCAACTCATTACTCCATGTGTTTCAATCCCACGATGGTTATCTTTGGATATCGGGTTACAACGGTTTAATCCGGTTCGATGGGTTAAAATTTACCGTTTTTAACAAATCAAACACTTCTGCGTTTTCTTCTGACATTGTGCGCAAACTAGCACAGGATTCCGATGGAAACCTTTGGTTCACAACTCAGGGAAGTGGGCTGATTTCATACAACAAAGGGGTCTTTACACGACACGGACAGGAACAGGAATTGGATAACCTCTCGCGAGCCCTCTGTATTGACAGAACCAATAAAATATGGTCTTCATCACCCGATAAAGGATGGTTTTGGTACGAAAACGGAAAATTCAACTTCCTAAGGCATACAACCGACCTCAGTGCAATTGAAGTACGGACTATTTTACAGGGGCGCACCGGAGAAATCTGGTTTGGCACTATGGGTGAAGGGCTTTTTTGTTATAAAAACGGAGTATTAATACCTCACAATCAAGAGGATGGTTTATCAAACCTCTGGATATATTCGCTTATGGTCGACAAATCAAACCAACTGTGGGTTGGAACCGGGGCTGGTTTATTTATATTCGACGAGGGAAAATTTAGACGGGTATCGCTTCCGTTTAACGCCACAATCAATGCTTTGATTGAAGACGACTTTGGTAACGTCTGGGTTGGTACTACCAATGGCTTGGTCAGGATAAACTCAAAAAGCAAAACTACCGAATGGTTGTCCACAGAAAACGGTTTGCAAAACAATTTCATTGTTGATTTGTGCCTCGATTTTGAAGGAACCCTCTGGATTACAAACTATAAAGGCGGTTTAACACGAATTAAAAACAGCAAGTTTGCCAATTATACGCAGCGTAGCGGATTAAACGGAAAGGTAGTCAATGCCATCTGCGAAATCGAACCCGACAAAATACTAGTGGCCTTCGATAACGGTACATTGAATATTATTGAACAAGGTCAAATAAAAAGTTACACACCAATCCCCGCGCTACAAGGTAAACGAATCCGTCATATTCTTAACGACAGCGATAAAAATCTATGGTTCAGCACATACGCCGGATTGTTAATGTTGGACAACAAACACAGGGAGACTTGGTTTGGGACTTCAAACGGGTTGCCCGACAACCAAATAAGACTAACATTTCAGGATTCACGGGGAAATGTCTGGATTGGCACGCGCAATTCAGGAATTATTGGGAAACTATCAACTGGCAAGACCATCGCGTTTAATGTAACCAATGGGTTAATGTCAAATCTGGTTATGGCTGTCCAGGAGGATAAACAAGGAAACATTTGGGTTGGTACCAGTGAGGGGAAAGGGGCTCTTTCTACCATAAAGGAAAACAATGGAAATTACACCTCAGTTCCTTATGAAAAATTTCAACGAGATGTCATTTTCAACATCTATTGCGACAGTGCAAACGATTTGTGGATTGCCGGCGAAGGCGGACTTTACCACATCCGGAACCACCAAATAACCCCTATTAACAAAAATAATGGGTTGACCGATGATACTCCGTTCGACGTTCTTGAAGACAACGCCGGAAATCTATGGTTGCCCTGCCGTTTTGGAATAATGAGGGTTAGCAAAACTGAAGCCCTTGATTTTATTGAAAAGAAAACTGAACACATTGATTGCAAATTGTTTAATAAAAACGATGGGATGTTTAACCAGGAATGCAACCCAACTACGCAATCGGTAAAAACAAAGAACGGTAGTCTGTACTTTGCAACAATTGAAGGCCTTTCGCAACTTGAACCTTCAAGCATAATATTCAACGATTATATTCCTCCGGTGGTCATAGAAGAAGTGATTGTTGACAATCAATCTTTCATGACCAATAAAAACCAGATTTTCAGCCCCGATAAAAAACGGTTTACTTTT
>JBBISE010000244.1:0-3940 GCA_037441445.1 Salinivirgaceae bacterium | reverse complement strand
GAGTACGTCTGTGGAATTGCTGCCAGGATCACTAGAAAAGAGATTAAGTCTATTGCGGCTTATGAGTATATTTTTTAGATAAATATTGGACTAATATATAATTCATTATGATATTACCATTCAACCCATTGGGGTTGGGGAGGCAACCGCCTTCCTTTTAAGTCACCAAAAAGAAGTTTATCTGGCTAAAGCGCTCACAAAATCGTGGCAAACACATAAAACTATATTTGCTTACACAAAGCATCAAACCATCACACCAGGTAAAATTGTGGAAAACTCTTTTAAAACCAAATTCGTTTTTTTCCAGTGTTTGGTTTCTTAATTGTAATTTTGGGGAAATTTTACGATCATGACAGGAACTGCCGTTCAAACGCCCCTGATGAAGCAATACTACAAAATCAAGGAAAAACACCCTGATGCCATTCTGCTTTTCCGTGTGGGCGACTTCTATGAAACTTTCGAAAAAGACGCCATAAAAACCGCTGAAATACTGGGCATTACACTTACCCGACGTGCTAACGGTTCGGCTACGTATGTCGAGCTGGCAGGATTCCCTTATCACTCGTTGGATTCGTATCTACCCAAGTTGGTACGAGCCGGACAACGGGTTGCCATTTGCGAGCAACTGGAAGACCCAAAAATGACCAAAACCATTGTCAAACGGGGTATTACCGAGCTGGTTACGCCCGGTACGGCCATGAACGACAATATTCTGAACGGCAGGGAAAACAACTTTCTGGCATCGGTTTTCTTCGACGAAAAATACTGCGGTGCGGCCTTTCTGGACATTTCGACCGGCGAATTTTTTGTTGCCGAAGGATCAACGGAATATATTGACAAACTTGTCCAGAGCTTTAACCCCAAAGAAGTATTGTACGAAAAAGAACAAAAAGCGAAGTTTCTGGAACTGTTTGGTTCCAAATTCTTTTCGTTTGGGGTCGATGAGTGGGCCTATGAGTATAACACCGCCTGCGAATCGCTTGTTAAACGCTTCGAGACACAATCTCTGAAAGGGTTTGGTATCGAAACATTTAAGCATGGCATTATTGCAGCCGGTGTTGTTCTGCACTACCTTGAGTTGACGCACCACCATAACCTGAACAATATCAAATCGTTATCGAGGATTGACGAGGATAGGTTCGTTTGGCTTGACAAATTTACCATCCGCAACCTCGAGATTTTCGATGCGCTGCACGAGAAAGGCAAATCGCTGGTGCAAACCATTGACAGCACGCTGACGCCCATGGGCGGGCGCTTGTTTAAACGTTGGTTTGCTTTTCCGCTGAAACAAACCCAAACCATTAACGAACGCTTAGATGTGGTTACGTGGCTTATGGCCAATCCGGAAAAAATGTCCGAAATTCAACTCTTGGTAAAGCGCATTGGCGATTTGGAACGCCTTGTAACCAAAGTGGCCGTGTTACGGATCAATCCCCGCGAGTTGGTTGCCCTGAGCGAATCGCTGGCAGCCCTCGAGCCCCTGAAAGAATTGTGTGGCGGATCCAACGAACCTGTTTTGCAACGCATTGCCGAGCAAATCCAGTTGTGCAAAAGCATGCGCCAACGTATTGATAACGAAATACATCCAACGCCCCCACCAAACATTGTCAAGGGAAACGTTATTGCTTCCGGTATAAATCCCGAGCTCGACGAGTTGCGTCAGATTGCCTTCTCGGGCAAAGATTATCTGGCTCAATTACAGGAAAGTTACAGCAAGCAGACAGACATCCCCAGCCTGAAAATATCGTTTAACAACGTTTTTGGATATTACATAGAAGTTCGGAACACACACAAGGAAAAAGTGCCGCAGGAATGGATGCGTAAACAAACGTTGGTCAGTGCCGAGCGCTATATTACGCCTGAATTGAAGGTGTATGAAGAGAAAATTCTGGGTGCCGAGGAGAAAATTCTGGAGCTGGAACGTCAGCTTTTCAACGATTTGGTTGTTTCCTTATCCGATTACGTTGCCTCTATCCAGCTGAATGCCAATCTTGTGGCACGCCTCGATTGTTTACAGTCCTTTGCAGCCACAGCCCAAAAAAACAAGTACTGCCGCCCCGAGGTAAACGAAACCCTCGAACTTGACATTAAGCAAGGCCGCCACCCGGTTGTAGAAACCCAACTTGAGCCCGGCGACGAATACGTGGCCAACGATGTTTTTCTCGATACCGAAACACAACAAATCATTATCATTACCGGACCCAACATGTCGGGGAAATCGGCTCTGTTGCGGCAAACAGCATTGATTACCTTAATGGCACAAGTAGGCAGTTTTGTACCTGCACAGGCCGCTAAAATAGGGATTGTCGATAAAATTTTCACCCGCGTAGGTGCTTCCGACAACATTTCGTTGGGCGAATCGACGTTTATGGTGGAGATGAACGAAGCGTCCAGCATCCTTAACAACCTTTCGGACAGGAGTTTAGTTCTGTTTGACGAACTGGGGCGCGGTACCAGCACCTACGACGGCATTTCCATTGCCTGGGCCATTGTTGAGCATCTGCACGAGCACACCAAATACCGCCCAAAAACCATGTTTGCCACACATTATCACGAGCTGAACGAAATGGAATCGACCTTCAAGCGAATCAAGAATTTTAACGTTTCGGTGCGCGAAGTCAACAACAAGGTCATTTTTCTGCGGAAACTTGTCCGCGGGGGAAGTGAGCACAGCTTTGGTATCCATGTGGCCAAAATGGCCGGTATGCCCGCCTCGGTGGTAAAGCGCGCTGAAAAAATCCTGACGGAACTTGAAGGTGCTTCCGGAGACAAAAAATTAGCCAAGCCGGTTAAAGAACTGGGCAGCAAACGAGAAGGTTATCAGCTGAGTATTTTCCAGTTAGACGACCCTACCCTGATGCAAATCCGCGATGAAATTAAAAGCCTTGACATAAACAACCTGACACCCATTGAGGCCCTTAACAAACTGAACGATATCCGCAGAATAATTGGGATTAAGCAGAAATAGGCGACTTGGGGTTTTTATCGTTTTTTCGTTTTAGTTAAAACAGAGCAAAATATTCGGAATGCGTCATTTTGCATTCACACATATACAAAAAAAGCAGCATCGCTGCGGCCACTTTGTAGCAAAAAGAATTTTCAAGAGGAAGGAAAGCCGCGTAGCGGCGACCTGTTTTGTTTATCGTTCGGATGGTAAGGGTCTTTCCGGTGTTTGTGTTTACGTTAAGCCTTGATTATCTTTACATTGAGCCCCTTCGGGGCTCTGGGTAACGAGGTAGGCCTTCTGTCCCCGGGTTGCTACCCGGGGTTGCGGTGGTTGTGCACAACCTGGAATTTGAACAAAAAGGCCAGATTTCCGTTCCTTTTGCTACACATAAAAAAAACCACTATATGATAAAGAACGTTTTAACAGCCATAGCCTTGTTGTGTGCCACGGGAGCCACATCGCAGCAAGCCTTTGAATTTAAGCCCCTACCCTATTCCTACGACGCCCTTGAGCAGTTTATTGACAAGACCACCATGGAAATACACTATTCGAGGCACCACCGCGGATATTACACCAACTTCGTGAAAGGAATTGAAGAGAACAAGCTGACCGGAAAGTCACTGGAAGAGCTTTTTTCCGGGGTAAGCCAATTACCTTTGACCATAAGGAACAACGGAGGGGGATGGTATAACCACACCTTGTTTTGGGAAATAATGTCGCCAACGGGCGGAGGAAAACCGGGCAACGAACTTTTAAAAGCCCTTGAAACACGTTTTCAAAGTTTCGAGAACTTCCAAAAAGAGTTCGAGACAGCGGCCATAACCCGGTTTGGCAGTGGTTGGGCATGGCTGTCGGTTGACAAAGATGGCAACTTGTTTATTTCATCGACACCCAACCAGGACAATCCGTTGATGGATGTTGTGGAAAAACGGGGCACACCCCTGTTTTGTGCACCCCATAATGGCCACAAAAATCAACCACTGATTATCAATA
>JBBISE010000243.1:0-3984 GCA_037441445.1 Salinivirgaceae bacterium | reverse complement strand
AAAACGAAGCCCCCTATTTTCGGGAATTTGACGACGGGTAGTTGCAAGTTGGGTTGGGTTTTTTGTGTTTTTTTGTATATGTCAAATAAAACCAAATAGTTGCCTATTTTTGTGTTGGCAAGGTTGAGTTTCGTGGAGAGCTCGAGGCTTGCTTTGGCAAATTCTTCGGCTTTCTTGTAATTTTCCTGGTAGAATGCGTTTTTCGAATAATTGCTTAATATAATAGCTTTTGAAGTAATAAGATTTGGGTGATTGGCGAACATCAGCGCCTTGGCAAAAAGCGGTTCGGCTTTCGCGTTTTTTCCCTGACGTTGATAAACAAGCCCAATTAAATCGAGCCGCGCGGCAAGCTTACTGGTATTTCTTTTTATGGAATCAATTTCATACGCATTTTTTAAATAAATCAGTGCCGAGTCGTACTGTTTCAGAGACATGTACTACGTTCCAATATTACTCAATCTGATGGCCATGCTGTTTGAGTCATTCATTTGTTTGCTGATTTTCAGGGCTTGCATGTAAAAATCAATGGCTTTTTCGGATTGTTTCCTGGCTTCGAAAACCTTCCCCAGGTTGTTAAGGTTGATGCCGGTGAATTTCTGGTTACCCATGGCTTGATCAACGGAAAGGGCTTTGCTGAAAAACGGAACCCTCTTTTCGTAATTCCCCAGATAAAACCAGGAGTTTCCAAAATTAACGTAAATGTCAGACAATAAGAGCGAATCTGTGGCTTGAACGGCATATTCCAGTGCAGTTTGGTATGTCTCAGCGGCTTTAGGGTATTGTGCCTTTTCATAATAACAATAACCTGTGTTAGCCATGGCCCGGGCCACGTTTTCTGGATCGGTTTTTTTGCGTTTTAGTTCAATTTCAGCCGCCTGCGAGTAATGCCGTATTGACTCGTCGAGATTTCCGGCATAGTAAAGTTCGTCTGCCAGTTCGGTGGAAATCCGGTACTTTGCCGAGTCGTGGCAATGTTCGAGCAAATGCCTCAAGCTGTCAATTTGTGCAGTAACCGGGGTGGGTAACAGCTTAAAAAGGACGATAAGGGTAAATACAAATGCTATGGATTTCAATTTTGGAGTCATGCTGTTTTTGGCGTTGGTTAGTGTTTTTTGAGCGGACAACTTATTTTGAGGAGAATTCTTAAAAAATAGAGCAACCTTTTGATATTTAAAATCAAAAGGTTGCTTTAGGATTTATTGGCAATGCATGTTACAAGGCAACTTTTTATTCCTTAATCCTGGGTGTAGCATTATACACCAGATCTGAAAGAATTTGCAGTGGCTTTTCGAAACGGCTGGTTAACAGCATTGATCCAATGATGTATGGCTTATAACCTGCCTCCTGATAAGTATCCAAACGATATTTTTCGAACACGTTAGCACTTACCTCGCCGTTCTTGCACGATACATCCGAAATATCAGCGGGCAAACAGTGCATATACAAGGCGTTTTTGTCTTTGGTAAGGTTCATTTTTGCCACGTTGTATTCCCAATCGATATGTTTCGAGTTTTGAGCAAGGCACTGTTTTTCAAGTTCAGCCAGACCTTGTTTGTCGGCTTTTCTCAGAAGTTCGGTGCGCTGTTCCATAACTTTAAACGGAGCCCAGCTTTTTGGATAGACAATTTCGGCATCGACCATGGCGTCGTTCATGGAGTTGGTAACACGGAAGTTTCCTCCGCTCTGTGCTGCGTTGTTTCTAGCCAGATCAACAATCTCGGGAATCAATTCATATCCTTCGGGATGTGCCAGTGTAACATCCATGCCAAAACGCGACATCAGCGCAATAACGCCTTGGGGAACCGACAGTGGTTTCCCATAGCTTGGCGAGTGTGCCCAGCTCATGGTTATTTTCTTGCCTTTCAGGTTTTCGATGGATCCAAAACGGTTTATCAGGTGCAGAAAGTCACTCATGGACTGAGTGGGGTGATCCATGTCGCACTGCAAGTTTATAATGGCCGGACGCTGGGGCAATATTCCGTTTTCGAAACCTTCGTCGAGCGATGCTGCTACTTCGCGCATATATTTGTTGCCTTCGCCAAGATACATATCGTCGCGGATACCAATAAATTCGGTCAGGAAAGAAATCATTTGGGCCGTTTCGCGCACAGTTTCGCCATGGGCAATTTGCGATTTGGTTTCGTCCATGTCCTGAATGGCGCATCCAAGCAGGTTACAGGCCGATGCGTATGAAAACCGCGTGCGTGTTGAGTTGTCGCGGAAAATAGAAACGGCCAGGCCGCTGTCAAACACGCGCGACGAAATGTTCTGCTTGCGCATTTCACGCAAAATTTCAGCCACCTCAAGCACCAAAAGCAGTTCGTTGTGCGATTTTTCCCAGGTTAACAAAAAGTCTTTGCGATGAAGGTTCGCGTTCAGGTCGTGTAGTTTGTTGATTCTTTTTATGAGCTGTTCCATAGTGTTTTATATTATTCCATTAAGTAAGCAAATGCAGCGTAGAAGGCTGAAGCCTGAACCAATTGGTTGATTGGAATTTTCTCATCGGGAGCATGAGCCAGAACTTCATTGCCCGGTCCAAAGCCAATGATGGGTATCCCGTGGATTCCGTTTATGGCAATTCCGTTGGTGGAAAACGTCCACTTGTCAACCACGGGTTTTTTGTTGAATAGGCCGGTGAAGGCTTTCACGCCGGTTTGGACAATGGGGTGCGATTCCTCAATTTTCCATGTCGGATAGTATTTTTCCATACCGTATTTTAATCCGGTGAACGCGGTTTCTTCGTAATTCAGGATTTCTACTTTGGCATTCATGCCTTTGATAATTTCCTCAATTTCAGCCACAGCCGATTGTTTGGTTTCGCCCCATGTCAAACGGCGGTCGAGGTGAATGCGGGCATAATCGGAAACGGCGCACAACGATGGACTTCCTGAAATGATTTCCGAAATGGTAACGGTCCCTTTGCCTAAAAATTCGTCGAATTTCAGACGTTCGTTCAGCTTCTCTATTTCCAGTGCAGCACGCGAGGCCATGTAAATGGCATTAATTCCGCGTTCCGGAGCTGATCCGTGCGAGGAGCGCCCGTAGAAATGCACGTGAATTTCCATACGACCACGGTGTCCACGATAAATATTGCAGTTGGTAGGCTCGGTGCTGATGGCCAAATTGGGGCGGATCCCGCCTTCTTCAATAATGTATTTCCAGCAAAGGCCGTCGCAATCTTCTTCAATAACACTACCTACAAAATAAACTGTCCAGTCGCGGTCGAATTTCAGCTCCTTCAGTATTCTTCCGGCTGTGACAAACGAGGCAATACCGCCCTTTTGGTCAACCGTTCCACGTCCATGGACAAAACCATCTTTGATTTCGCCGCCCATGGGGTCGAACGTCCAGTTGGCAAGGTGGCCAATGTCAACCGTATCGATATGTCCGTCGATGGCCAGGATTTTTTTTCCATTGCCAACGCGGCCAATGCAGTTTCCAAGTCCGTCAATAAAAACTTCATCAAAACCCGCTTCTTCCATTTGGCGTTTCAGTTCGTGTACTACTTCTTTTTCTCCCAGACTAAGTGATTTTATCTTAACCAACTTTGATAAGTTATGGGCTGTGTAATCTCTGTACTTTTCAGCCAGAGCATTAATTTGTGCAAACATGTTTTCCATCTATTTCTTGTTATCTGTTCTCTGTAAAAATCGTTTTCACTTGGTAAAAGAACCTTAAAAGTATGTATTTTTTTGTTACGATCGGTCTGACGTCGTTAAATTTCTGCTTTTGAGAAAATTATTCGTCATTAACACTAAGTTTGGCCTTAATATTGCGGAAAAAAACTGCGATTTAATTTTCGTTGTTGCGAACAATGGTAGATACTTTTTGTTACGTTTGCGCCGTCGAAAACAAATTTTTGTAATACCCACTTAAATCTAACCCACATGAAACGCCCATGCCGACAACCGATTTTTCGACACACAGGCGCATGATTAAAGTCGGCATGAAGTTCCATATGGCCTTAGACCGAAAAATTATAAA
>JBBISE010000242.1:0-3988 GCA_037441445.1 Salinivirgaceae bacterium | reverse complement strand
GGGAAAATAACCATTGGCATGTTTGCAGCTGCGCTTAGAATCGTATTTCTTCGTGGGAATGAATTGGTTATCGTAATCGAAAACGTACTTTTTCTCCGTAGGTTTTAATTGGCTCGTCTGAAGTAAAAGTCTAACTAACAACTTATTAAGTTTTGAATTGATATTGAATTCATGTGTAATATTGGCTTTCGAAACGCAGATTTCTTTTTCTGTAGCCAGTTCCTTTTGCATACGCAGAAGTGTATCTGCCGAACAAACCTTGAATCCTTTTAATTGCTCCAGTTCTGACCGTAAGTGCCGGGTGATGTCCTCGGCACATCCGCCCCCACAAATGACGAATGATAGCAGGGATCGAAGCATATCGGCATAGGAATACTCTGCCCTATCTCCCCGATTACCAAGTACCTGGGTGGTTGTCTTGTAAATGGCGTGGTTGTTAATTATGTGGTCAACAAAATTTAATCCGCCAAAAATTTTGATGTCTGAGTTAGAATATGTAACTTGCATTCGCTAAGATGAATTTTTCACCTAAATTAGTGAAAATCCTTTAAACGGGCAAGTCTTGTAAGCCTTTATTTTACTTGACTTCCCGTTTTTTCAAGCGATTTATTTGCGGATTTAAGGTATAAAAACAAATCGGCTTCGCCCAACGAAATATCCCCTCGTGCTATCGAACCACGAATCATTGGACGGGACGTAATCGTTCGCGAAGCCGAAAATCAGTTTCCTCATCAGAGGTTTATGTTGCAGTTTTGGCAATTTATCTCAATCAGTGATTTTGCTTTATCCTTGTTTCCTTTGAACCCTTCGAACTTCAAACGGTTTAACTCCTGATTATGTGACACAACGGTCAAATCATCGTAGTTGAATTTTGGAAAATCCAAATTGGCTTTCACAAGGTAATTGGCTGAACGGGTGGCGTTAATTCCAATTTTGACAAACTGCCCTTCAATAGAAATTTGCTCAAATCCATCCTGTACTTTCTTGATGTGGATATCTCCACTGTTCGAATCCACAATAAATGAGTTCCAAAGCATATCAATGTTAAATTCAGTAAAACTGACATCGGGGGCTCGTAAGGTTTTGAGGTTCCGAACCCAAAAGTAGGAACCGGTGGCGGATTGAATGGTGTAATTGTCCACTTTGTTTATAGATAATGTAGAAAAAGAAGCGTGACAGGACGAAACCTGTTTCACTTCTTCGGCAGAAAAGGTTGTAGAGTTGATGTCGAACTCAGCCGAGGCTATCTTGCCAGCCGTTGTTTTCCGTCCAAAGCTGCTGTTCATCTTCAAAACCTGAGCATTGCCCATATTTATTTCGCAACTATTATCTCTAATAATGGCTTCGTTGCCTACATCTTTTAACACGATTTTAGAAAAATCGGCATCAAGATATAGATTTGTGGCAACGTTTCCAAGGTTTACATTTCCCGAGTTTATGCGTAGTTTTGCACTTTCAACATCCCCAATGGTCATTTTTTTGCAAAAACTGGCCGTCAATTCCAGATTTCGACATGAACCCATACTCAATTCAGCACTGTTAATGTCAATGGTAACATCTGATTCCAAAGGTTCTATGGTTACATTCTGAAAACTTGAATGCAGGTCAACGGAACAGGTCTTGGGAATGAAAAGGGTGTAGGTCCCTTCCAGTTTCGTCAACTCATATCGTTCCTTTACTCCATTAAGTTTCACTACAATTTTCTTGTTGTTTCGACTAAAAGAATCAAACGATACCACAGTATTGACTTTCTCTCCTTTACCATCCGAAATCGTCTTTTTTAATGATGCATCGAACGATTTAACAAATGCTCTTAAATCCGTTATTTCTTTTGCTCCAATTTTCAGCACGTATTCTACTTTTATTTCAGATCTTTCCCACGTCTTTACTTGTACATCGAAATTGGCATTGTCTATTCGGACAGAACCATGGGCATTTATGGCTGTTGTGACCACAAACGTGGTATCTAACTGTTGACTTTGTCCGGAAAGGGGTAAAAGGAAAATAGCAAGGATAACTGCCATTTTATATGCTGATTTTTTGCTTTTCGTTTTCATAATTTGTTGATTTAGAAAGGTTGTTTATTTTATTGATTTCGTTTTGCAGCATTTCCAATACCGACAGTTTTAACTGGTAATTATAAATAATTTGCTGCACCAGTTCGGGTGTATATCCCACACGTTCGACTTGCTCGCTTAATATAACGTACTGTCGGTCAATTATTTCCAATTGTTTTATAAAATTACTGAACATATATTCATACTCGGCAGGGAAACGTTGCTGTCGAATGCTTTCCTTCGATTGATTAACTAACTGAATATATCCGGCTTCCTGTTTTGCCAATTCGGTATCAAAAGCCAGCAATAATCCTTGCTTCTGGGGTGATTCCTGGTGTTTAAGGTTCCCGGGAAATAAAAAGAAGGCTATAACGAGCAAAGCGGCTATCCCCGATGCTGAAAGTACCAGTCGGATGTTTCGTTTCCGCCTGATTTCTTTAAACCGTTTGTTTATAGCCATCTGGTTGTACTCGCTCCACTCTTCTGTGTCGAGCTGTGCGCGGTTTTCTTTAATGTATTTTTCCAGAGCGTCCATATTTTTTTGTTTTGCTTGGGTTATTCTGATTGTTGCATGACAATTTCCAATCGTTTTTGCAGCAGTTGTCTGGCACGTTGGTATTGGCTTTTAGAGGTTGATTCAGAAATATTCAGCAACTCGGCAATTTGCTTGTGCGAAAAATCTTCGAGCAAAAAGAGGGTAAAAACAATGCGGCATCCGTCGGGCAGTTGCTGAATTTCGTGGTTAATTTTCTCCAAAGAAATTCCTCCGGTAATAAAATCTGAATCAGGATCTATTTCTGTGGCACAGTTTTCCAGTCCGGTAAAGGATACTTTCCTTTTCAGCGTTTTTAAACACTCGTTGACAACAATCCGTTTCAGCCAGGCTCCAAAAGCCGCAGGTTCCTCTAATTTGCGTAAGTTAACATAAGCCAGACAAAAAGCATCTTGCAAGACGTCCTCGGCATCGTGGGTATTTCCCAACATTCTGATGCACAGGTTATACATGGCTTTGCTGTATGATGCAAACAACGCTTCAACCGATATGTGATTCGAAATATCCAAAAGACCACGATGATTTTGAAATTAAACTCAACTATAAAGATACCAAAGGTGGGGAAAAGTTGGAACAGGAAGACTGAAATTTATTCTAAAAAAGCTATAAACCCTATTTTAACCTTATAATCAGCCATATAACAATTAATTTCGCGACATACAATGCCATATTGTCATGTCGAAATAAAATAAAAAATGCCATTATGACATTCTAATTTTAAAACAAAATAAGCAAAAAATATACATACAACTTTGATTTACTTTATTTTAAAAAATATAGAAACTTCTTTTCTATTGTGTTGGTATATCATTTGAAAAATCCTCATCGAATGTTTAACTTAAAAGTATGGAGGATAAAACTATGTCACTCGTAAGATTCACAAACCAGTATCCCAGTTTGTTCGACCGCTTTTTTGAAAACGATTTTTTCGACTGGTCGAACCGCAACTTCTCAGACACCAATACTACCCTACCCTCGGTCAATATCAAAGAAGACAACGATGGGTTCGAGGTCGAAGTTGCTGCCCCTGGATTTGAAAAGGGTGATTTCAGAATTGAACTGGACAACGATGTTCTGACTATTTCGTCGGAGAAAAAAGTAGAGAACGAAACCAAGGATGGACAGCGTTTCTCGCGCCGCGAGTTTAGTTATCAGTCGTTTAACCGTTCGTTTACTTTACCCAACACGGTCGAAAACGACAAGATTGCAGCAAAATACGAGAATGGTATTCTGAAGATTTCTATTCCCAAAAAAGAAGAAGCCAAACCCAGACCAGCTCGTCAAATTGAAATCAGGTAATTCCAACAAAAAGTACCTGAAAAATAATGGGGCTGTCTAAAAAGACTAGACAGTCCTTTTTTTTTGTTAAAAAAAATGA
>JBBISE010000241.1:0-4028 GCA_037441445.1 Salinivirgaceae bacterium | reverse complement strand
CTACGAATACTGCAGATGCCAGAAAATATGGGGTTGGTGGGGTGGATACGTTTGACCTTCCACTCGACAAATATGCTTCGACATACTCAACGGGTATGAAAAAAAAACTGGCCTTGATGGGTGTTTTAATGCAAAACAACAGCTGCTATATATTAGACGAACCCTTTAATGGTGTCGATATCCAAAGCAATATCATTATCACCGAAATTGTGCACAAACTTCGCTAGCTGAATAAATGCGTGATCATTTCATCGCATATCTTTTCAACACTGAGCCAAACCTGTGATACCATCCATTTGCTACGACATGGAAACATGAACAAAACAGTAACCAAAGAAAACTTTACCAACCTGGAGGAAGAGATGCGCGAATTTTCTGTAGGAAACAAAGTGGAGATGCTAAATTTGAAATGAATTCCCAGATTTTTTGTTTCAACTTGTAACCCGCACTTGAACAGAAAGATATAATCTACTGCAATAAAAGCATTTACCACGTTTAACTAAAACAACTTCCTATATGCATGGCAATAAGGCCGCTTTCCATTCTTGTTGTAGTATTTCTGATGGTAATTTTCAGCCTGGTAAAAATCCATAGCCTTGCTAACTTCGGTCGCCACTTTCAGGCCCTTTAGCTGAAGAAGTCTAATTAATTTGAGAGCCACCTCGCGTTGGGCATCATTGACATAAAATATTGCCGAGCGATATTGAGTTCCCACATCAGGCCCCTGACGGTTAACCTGGGCGGGATCGTGCGTTTCGAAGAACAAACGGGCAAGTGTTTCGTAATTTGTTTTCGAAGGATCAAAAACCACTTTTACGGTTTCGGCATGACCTGTGGTTCCTGTACAAACGTCCTGATAGGATGGATTTTTCGTATTTCCGCCCGTGTACCCAACCGTGGTTGAAATTACTCCATCGGCACGTTGCAAATAAAACTCGGTTCCCCAAAAACACCCCGATGCAAAATAAGCAACCTCCTCTCCTGCCCTATTTCCAAGAACTGGAGGCATTGTCTCGCCCGATTTTACAAATTGCATGGAAATGGAGTTAACGCAATGGCGTGTATTCTTCGATGTAAATCCCTCGCCCAAAAATACGTGGCCTAAATGACCGTTGCAATTAGCACATACAATTTCAGTCCGTTTACCATCGGCATCTGCAATGCGTTTAACAGCATCAGGAATTTCATCGTCAAAGGAAGGCCACCCGCAGTGCGAATCGAATTTGTCCTCTGACCTGTACAAAGGGGCATTGCACTGCTTGCAAATATAGGTTCCTTTTTCTTTGTTTTTCAAATAAATACCCGTGTTTGGATACTCCGTACCCTTATGAAGGATGATACGTTGCTCATCGGGGGTAAGCTTATTATATTCAGGCATTTGTGCACTCATATTCGAAAAAATGAATAAAACGTATAAACCAGAAATTATAAAATAGAGGGTTTTCATACTTCAACAACCTTATTTTAAAGTGTGGGAACAACAACCAAAACGAAATGTTTAAAAATAATGTCGGATTTCTGGATTAATTCCTTTAAATTTGCAGTATATGTGAAAATCACAACAAAACCAAATCTATGAATATAGATCCCCAAACCCTGATTTTAGAAACCTTGGCACAAAAATCGGTCGTAAAACAGACTGTTTATGAGAATACGGTTTCCACGTTCAAAATGCTTCGCAGTGTCTGCAAATATTTCGCCCAAAACACCCGAAAATCACTGAAAGAGGTCAACCCTAAAATAACCGCCGAATACCGGGAGACAGGGAGCTTTCAGATAGAACTTCGTATTGCCGGCGACCTATTGGTGTTTGCCATGCATACCAATGTGTTTGTTTTCGACAGGAGCCATCCTATTTGGAAAACCTCCATGGTAAACAAAGATCCTTTCGCGGCCTACTGTGGCGTTATCAATATTTATAACTTTCTTGCCGATTCCTTTAAGTACAACCGATCCGAAGATGTTGGTTACCTTATTGGACGCATATTTATAAACCGAAACATGAACTTCATGGTCGAAGGCAAGCGACAGTTGGGCGTTTTGTACAACAACTTTGGCGAAGAATTGGTCGATAAGCGGTCAATAAGAAATGTTGTGCAATCGGCTATTCTTTATTCTCTTGATTTTGACCTACTTGTCCCTCCATACGACCAAGCCGCTTTGGTAACCGTAGCCCAAATGCAGGACAAGACCAACTACGCCAACATGAAGACCGGCAAACGACTGGGATTCAAGTTTTATAACGAAAACGACGAAATTTCAATGTAACCATAAAAATAAAACTTATGCAAACAAGAATGTTGATTTTTGCTGCAACTGCCTCTTTATTGATGGCAAACGGATGCAGCCAAGAGAAAAAGGTATGCCCCATGCAAGAAAAAGTAGAGCAATTCGCGTTGGTTGACCTAAAAACCGACTTAAGCCATCTGAGCGAAAACCAGAGAAAAATGCTGGTTAAATTAATTGAAGTTGGCGATATTATGGAAGATTTATTCTGGAAAGACGCTTTCCCGGGTAACCGCGAAGAATTTTTGAAATCGCTGCCCAATGATGCTACTCGCGAATTTGCCCACATCATGTATGGCCCTTGGGACCGAATGAATGGAAACACCCCATTCGTGGAAGGATTTGGAGAAAAACCAGCCGGGGCCAATTACTATCCAACCGACATTACCAAGGAAGAGTTTGAAGCCTGGGACGAACCCAATAAAATGGACTGGTACTCCTTGGTTCGCCGCGATGAAAACGGGAAATTGAAGCAAATCCCCTATCACCAGGCCTATAAAGAAGAAATAGCAAAAGCCGCCCAACTTTTACGCGAGGCCTCCGCTTTGGCTGAAGATGCAGGGTTTAAAAAATATCTGGAACTTCGCGCCGAAGCGTTCGAAACAGACGATTATCTGGCATCGGACCTTGCCTGGATGGACATGAGTACCAACAAAATTGATTTTGTTGTTGGCCCCATAGAAAGCTACGAAGATCAATTCATGGGGGCACGCGCGGCACACAGTGCGCAAATTCTTATTAAAGATCTGGAATGGAGCGCCCGTTTGGAAAAATATGGCGAGCTGCTGCCAAAACTCCAGGCGGCTCTGCCCTGCGACGAAAAATACAAGCAGGAAAAAGCACACGCTGTTGCCAACATGTACGTCTATGACGTTATCCTGTATCGCGGCGATTGCAATGCCGGAAGCAAAAACATTGCCATCAACCTTCCCAACGACCCTCGCGTGCACGCCGAGAAAGGCAGTCGTAAATTACAGTTGAAAAATGCCATGCAGGCAAAATTCGACAAAATCCTGCTTCCCATTGCTGAACTTGTCATTGACGAATCGCAACGCAAACACGTGAAGTTTGACGCTTTCTTTGAGAACGTGATGTTCCATGAAGTTGCCCACGGTCTGGGCGTTAAGGAAACCATCAACGGCAAAGGGACTGTCCGCGATGCTATGAAAGAAACCTATAGCTCAATTGAAGAAAACAAAGCCGATATCCTTGGATTATTCATGGTTGCCAAATTATATGAGATGGGCGAATTCCCCGAAAAAGACCTGATGGACAACTATGTAACCTTCATGGCCGGCTTGTTCCGCTCAATTCGTTTTGGAGCAACCAGTGCTCATGGTGTAGCCAATCTGATGCGATACAACTTTTTCGAAAAAGAAGGAGCTTTTACCCGCGACGAAAAAACCGGAACCTACAAAGTCGATTTCGAAAAAATGACCCAGGCCATGAACAATCTTGGAGGGAAAATCTTAACCATTCAGGGCGATGGCAATTATGACGCCGCCAAAAGCTGGATAGCCGAGGAGGGTAATATGTCAGAGGTGCTAAAAGCCGATCTGGGCAGAATCAACTCAGCAGGTATCCATGTTGACATCCGTTTTAACCAGGGAGCGCAGGTTTTAGGATTGAAATAAAAAAAAAGAAACACCGAATAGAAAAACTTTCCAAAGGCAAGGTTGCCTTTGGAAAGTTTTTTTTTTAAAAATTAGAACCTTCAAAATTCGACAAATAGTAAAGCTAAG
>JBBISE010000240.1:0-4101 GCA_037441445.1 Salinivirgaceae bacterium | reverse complement strand
TCGGCATGAAGTTCCATATGGCCGTAAACCGAAAAATTATAAACATATGAAATACATATCCATTGAAGCAATCTTGTCAACGAACGTTTTTTTTGAGAACCAGGCGTCCGCTACCAGATATTTGGATATAGATGTCAGCGTGTCTTTTCTTTGGGATAATATATCAGCATACCATTCGCAAAGGGATTGTTCCTCATCGTTAAGTGTCTGAATTGCTTCTAAATGAAAAGCCGTGTGATTATCAATATCTGTTGCCGCAAGCCCTGCAATTTCAAGACCCCGTTTGGCACTGTTAGCGCAACCTGACCAGTACCAACCAACGCCAGGAGTCTTTTTCCCCGATTTACTAATATAGCTAGGATCGAATGCTAGCAGAAACCTCCCACTACCCTGAGAAAGAGTAAGTTCTTTATTGAACAACAGGAAGTCAGACTGCTTTTCAAACTGTTGTCTGAACCGTTGTTCACAAAATTTTCCGTATCCTGCAAGCTGAAGAAAGTTAACTCGACCCTTGATAGATAGGAAGAGCAAAAACGTTTCCAGAAGAAACGACTTTCTCCACAGATTTATTTTTGGCATATTTTTTAAACATTTGTTTATCAATGTCTTGTATGATATTTGGTCCCTGAGCGTCATAATTTAAACAGATTGTGGTTAATCCGTTAAGTTACTGATTATCAGGGACTTTACCAAATTTTTCAGCACTTATTTTGTTGAAAATCAAACATTTATGTAAAAGTTTAACGAACTATTGTATGAAAAAAATATTATTTATAACAAACATGGTCATTCTGTTGACTTTGTCTGGAAAGGTAAAATCGCAGGACTTAACCAACTATAATCTGTACACCCAAAATCCATTTCTCTATAACCCGGCCTATGCTATGGATAATTGCATGTTGAACGCCTATTTGAACAGCCACCTTCAATGGATTGGCTTCGATGGCGCCCCTAGGGTAAACAATTTTGGGATACGCGGAACTATTAACCCAAACATGGGTGTTGGTTTGAGCATTTTCAACTTCAAACAAGGTATCACAAAAAGCACCGATATCAGCCTAAGCTATGGTTACAAAGTGAACATCCAGAAAGACCATTACGCCACCTTTGGTTTGGCCATGGGCTTTTTGATTGACAACATTGGAAACATGACCCTGACAAATGGGACAGATGCGTTGGCCAACGAGAACACGTTCAAACAAACAACGTTTGCCGCAAAATTTGGTTTGTCGTACATATACAAAGATTTCGAGGCTCAAATTACACTACCTCAGTTATATCAACGCAAAGCAAGTAATTTATACACAGTGAGCATTTTAAGCTACAACTACGAGCTAAATCCAACCCTGGATTTGAAACCTTCTGTCTTGTTCCGTAGTTCAAAAACAACCCCAATGCAAACCGACATCAGCCTTATGGCAACGTACGACAAAATGTTTTGGGCACAATTGGGCTATCGTACCAACAAAAGTCTGGTTTTGGGTCTTGGCGGCAACTACCTGAACTATTCGTTTGGATATGCTTATCAAATGGAAACCAACTACATTAACGAAGCCGGGGGTGGAACTCACGAAATTCAACTGATGGCTCGTTTTGGTTGCTCCAAAGCTTCGGATGCCGGTTCCATGGATTACCCTGTCGAGCCTGTAACCGTTAAGGCTACTGTTACAAACAAAGACACGAAAGCCCCAATGGGTGCCAAGGTTATGATTACCGATAAAGACGGAAAAGAAGTATTTAGCAAACCCGTAAATGGTTTATTTAGTGTTAATTTGATTCCTGGTAAATATATTGCCCACGTTGAGGCTGACAATGCTATCGCGAAAAATGAAAACTTTTCAGTATCGAAACGGGATACCGAAGTTCTGTTAAACATCGAATTGAAACCCCTTGACATTAACAAAACTTTTGCCCTGGGCGATGTCAATTTTGAGACCGGGAAATCGACCATCAAAGGCGAAGAATCGTTCAAAGTCCTTGATGAACTGGTTAAGATAATGAATGACAATCCAAGAATCAAAATTGAAATTGGCGGACACACTGACAATGTTGGCGATGATGCCACAAACACACGTATTTCGCAAGAAAGAGCGAATGCCTGTATGTCGTATGTAATATCCAAAGGAATTGCTGCCGAACGGTTACAAGCAGTGGGCTATGGTAAAACAAAACCAATTGTAGCCAACGATACTGAAGCAAACAAAGCAAAGAACCGCAGGGTTGAGTTTAAAATTACCGAGTAGTTTTTTGTTAATGTTGTTTAGTGAAGCCTTGCAGTGCTTCGGCATTGCAAGGTTTTTCCCACCAAAAACAACAGCAAAATGTGAAAAGGTAGAAAACCAAAGGCAAAGTGGCTTCCGAAGCCCATAAAAAACGGGTCTGATCCATTCAGATAGTTAAATGGAGGAGGTAACCGAAAATCCTAAAGAGTAGGAAAACATGAAACAAAAAACAAACAACATTATGAAAAAAATCGCATTCTTTATCGCAGCAGCAACACTTCTAGCAGGAAACGTTAATGCACAAAAATCAATGTTTGACAAAGGAGACCAATTGTTTAAAGTAGGCCTTGGTTACACATCCATTGGCTTTCCACTTGAGGTAGCCTATGAAAAAGGGTTTAAAGATAACCTTGGTGGTGTAAAAGGACTGAATTTGGGTCTAGGAGGCTATTTTGCCTATTTTAGTTACGCCGAAGACTTTACAATTCCCTCATATTCTAATGGTTCTGTCAGAAATGTTGACTATTCGTGGAAATATACAATTATTATCATTGGCGGTCGTGCCATTGGTCACTACCAGTTTATTGACAAATTTGACACTTATTTTGGTGTAATGCTGGGCTATACATTGGGAAAAGTCACTTTTGATGGTCCTTCGGAAATTGAGGATCTAGTAGGCGAGAGTCCTGCAGTTGGTGCTTTTACTTACAGTGGTGTGGTTGGCGTTCGTTACGAATTTAACCCCAAAGTTGGCGCTTATGTCGAAGCTGGTTATGGTGTTGCCAATGTTACTGCTGGTGTAGCCATCAAGTTTTAAACTGATTTTCAGCAACTATAATTCTACACCGGAATTGAGCAGGTCATTTAGTTGTGCCAAGTTGGGGCTGTCCAAAAAGTCATAAATCGACGTCATTGCGAGGAGGAACGACAAAGCAATCAACTTATTATCAGGCTCATTAGATTGCTTCACTGCGTTCGCAATGACAAATCGGGGACTTTTTAGACATCCTCATTTTTTTCAACCTTGTAGAATCGTTTTTATGCATCCTTCCACAACAACAAGGGTTGCAAGCAAAAGCGTGATAAATGATCATTCAAAATGTGCTCAACTCATTGTGTAGATATCCAGAGGTTTCCATACTTTTGCTGGACAACTTCGAAAATTCAAATAGAAATGAATACACGCGTTTTCATACAACAGACTTTGTTCTATTTAAAATCCAACGACTTAGACGAACTGGAGTTAGAAAAAAATATAGCATCGATTGTTCAATTGGGAACATGGGAAGATGTAAGAAACGGCTTGTTATCAGTCTTGTATGACAACGACCAAAATCTATGGCCCGAAGCACTTGAAATGGTCTATTTCCTTCTAAACAGGGAATTTCCGTTCGATGAGGTTGAAACCATATCGCTATTATACAATTGTCTTTCGCTGTCAGACACCCTGGATGCAAATTTGGTTTGGACAATTACCAGAACTCTGAAATCGCTACCCTATTTGTCGGAGTACGATCCCGTTACGGATCCGATGATTGTGAAACAAATGGAACACATTACCAATATAAGGCTTAACGATTCTGCAGGACGGACATAATTCCAAATTCTTCGTTCACAATAATCAAGTAAATCAGGAAAAGTCAGTACAATTCGAACAAGCATTATTTAACTAATTTTCTTTATATTACGCAGGCAGAACACCTTTAATCTGGCATAAGTCAACCCCTGCTAATTAAAAATTCATTTCCTTTTCGGTTTCCAAATAGTGTTTCTTCGTGGAAACTTAAATGTAAAGAGATGAGAGAAGTAGTTATCGTTTCGGCAGTCCTGTTTTGTGCGTTGGGTCACCCAAAAATTCATATTTCCATAGCCAATAATT
>JBBISE010000239.1:0-4203 GCA_037441445.1 Salinivirgaceae bacterium | reverse complement strand
GAAGATTAGCCGCTGCTTTTCTGTTCTTAGTTTTTAACTCTTAATTCGCATTAATTATTGTCATAGCAGGAGTAGCACTAGCCGTTGAGTATTACAGGCACCAAAAGCGCATTTATTCCATCCCAACCCGTATCCATGTAAATGGTACAAGAGGAAAGTCGAGTGTTACCCGGCTTATTGGTGCCGGATTGCGCAAAGGTGGGGTTTCGTGTGTTACAAAGGTAACCGGAACTTTTCCACGCCTGATTTTACAGGACGGAACCGAAACCTTCATTCACCGTAAAGCCTCGGCAAATATTCTTGAGCAGTTGGCCATTGTTAAATACGCTGCCGAACACAAAGTTCAGGCCCTGGTAATGGAATGTATGGATCTTCAGCCTCAGTACCAAACCATTACGGAACACATGATGGTGCATTCCAATGTCAGTGTTATGACAAACGTGCGCCTTGATCACATTGAAATTATGGGCCACACGCTACCTGAAATTGCGCAGTGCATAGGCAGGACCATTCCCCGTAACCAGCACCTTTTCTCGGCTGAAAACCTGATTCCAGGGGAATTACAGAAAATTGCGGACAAACGTAAAACAATCGCTCACTTTACTGACGGCGGAACGGTTACAAACGAGGAAATGCGTGGCTTCAGCTATATCGAACATAAGGAAAACGTGGCTCTGGCACTGGCCGTTTGCCAACATTGTGGCGTTGACCGAAAAACTGCGCTTAAAGGTATGTATGAAGCAATACCCGATGCCGGAGTTTTAAAGAAATTTCAGGTGGAGGCCTTCCAAAAACGCATGGTTTTCTACAATGCTTTTGCTGCCAACGATCCGGATTCAACCCTCATGATTTGGCAAAAAATCAGGGACGAAATTGGCTTCGAAGGTACAAAAATAGTGTTGCTCAACACCCGCCAGGACAGACTTGACCGTGCCAAACAGCTGGCCGAACTTGCCGCTCGCCGGATTGCCGGCGAAACCGATTATGTCATGCTTATTGGCCAATCGTGCGAAGTTGTTGAGAACATGGTGCTTGGATTTGGAATGCCATCGTCGAAAATTGTGAACCTGGGCTGGACAACCCCTGAAAAAGTCTTTGAAGCCGTACTTTCCATTACCGGCAAAGTCTCAACCACCGTGGCCATTGGCAATATGGGCGGTATTGGGGCTGCCACCGTCGAATATTTTGAACATAGAAGTATAAAACCATGATAGAATTAGCCATTACCTTAGGCTTGATATTAAGCCTCTTGTCATACGAAGTGTTTGGACTTGCTGCCGGGGGAATTGTTGTCCCGGGCTATATTGCACTTCAACTGACACACCCCGAACGCCTTATTGGAATATTAGTAGTGAGTTTACTCACCTTTCTGATAATTAAAGTATTAAGCAAATACACTCTTATTTATGGACGCCGTCAAATGGTTCTTAGCCTTTTAATTGGTTGTTTGCTGGCCAATTTTTCGCGGTTGTTCCTATCGTTTGAAATTGCCGCCTCGACTGTTGAATTGTCGGCTGTTGGCTGGGTCATTCCCGGTTTGGTAGCCCACTGGTTTGGGAAGCAAGGAATTTTTAAAACGGTGAGTGTAATTTTTGTATCGTCAGTTCTTGTCAGGCTGATACTTATATTGTTGTTCATGGGAGCCTTGCTTCCAAAATAAATAACCAAGATGTTACAATTCAGAGCAAAATCAAACCTTGTCTTGGGCGTTGTTTCGGTACTGGCCCTCATGGCTTTCATTGCCACCGAAAACAGAAAAATTGACGCAAAGCAAGATCATTACGACGAAAAGCTTCAGGCGGCACGCTTATCAATGGAAGCGGCGGCATACCTGAAATCATATCGCCTGGAAGAAGGCGTTTTTATTGATGATGTGAACGACCCCAATGAAACCGCGCTCATTGGACAGGAATATACCCTGATAACCACCGACAGAGGATACATTGATGCCAAACTCTCCTCGACAAACCCCAATATTGCTGCCATAATTGTCCAGTACCTTAAAGATGCTGGCGTTATGGAAGGCGACTATGTTGCTGTTGCCTTTACCGGTTCGTTTCCCGGGTTAAACATTTCGACCCTGGCTGCTTTGGAAACACTAAGGCTGAAGCCATTGGTAATTAGCTCGGTAGGCGCATCAAACTACGGTGCCAACGATCCCTACTTCACCTGGTTGGACATGGAATCGGTTTTGAATAAAGCCGGTATTTTAAAAACAAAATCCATTGGAGCTTCCATTGGGGGTGGCCTCGATATTGGGCGTGGCCTTAGTCCCGAAGGTCGGGAACTTATTTTGAAAGCCATAGAAAGAAATAATGTGCCGCTGCTAAACGAAGATAACCTTGTTCGAAACATCGAAAAACGGATGGAACTTTACCAGTTGCGGAGCAACAACATGCCAATTAAAGCCTACGTCAATGTGGGTGGTGGAATTGCCAGCCTGGGACACACTGTGAACAGCGAACTTATTCCTTCGGGGTTAACAAAAAATATGCTGATGCAAAATTTCCCTTTGCGTGGCACCATGGTTCAAATGGGCGAAAAAGGAATTCCTTTGATTCAATTAATGAACATCAACGACATACTAAAGGCCTATGAAATGCCTCAGGCGCCAATTCCCCTTCCACAACCTGGCGAGGGTGGCATATTTGTTCAAAAGAAATACGACTTAACCGTTGTTTCCATTGCCACCCTAATCCTTATAGTGGTTGTAATTCTTGTTTTTGTGAGCGAGCAGCGGTTTCACAAACTGGGAACTGATGTCGTCTCGGTGCAGCCATCAACAACCCCCGCGGATGATGATGTGCACGACAATATTTAATTAACCAAACAAAATCAAATAACCCTACACATGAAGAATCTACTTATTTTTTTCTGGTGCTTTACCCTGTCAGGCTCCGTCGTGGTTGCCCAGGCAACAAAAAAAGCACACGTGCCAAAACCGTCCGGTTTTAAGCAGGAGGCGGCAATCATAATCAGCAATAAAACACGGATGTATTACCTGCTAAGCCACGAAAAAGGTTCGGTGCTACGCTTAAAAGGACCCGGAAAACTGAGGCTGAACACCCGTGCACAGTTTGTTGCAGGACAAAACCGCACGGTTGCTTATGACATTGTTTATTCTATTAACGGCGGTACACCTAAAACACTAAAAGTAAAATCGGTAGAACGTTCCGACAAAGCTACATTTCAGGATGGAAAAATGGGCATTCCCGGACAGCTAAAAGATTTTGAAATTGACATTCCACGCGGCGACAACACCGTTGAGATTAAACTCGGTGACAACAAAACCCCGGTTGCTGTACGATACGTATTTGCTTCCCGAAAAGAGAAAAAGCAGGACTGGATTGAGTTTGCCCCCGTTTCGGGGTTGCCGGTAGTTGACCTTATTTCGCACGAATCAACCGTCAGCTATTACAGGTTCACGGACGCTACCCCATTGAAAATTGACATTATCGGGCCAACCCAAATCCGCGTTTTCACTCGTCCCGAGTTTAACTACCAGATGCGTGGAAAAATAAATTACAGGTTGCAGGTAAGCAACCAGGGGAAAGTCATGAACACTTTTCAGCTGAGCAGTCGCCATTCGGAAATAGCGAAATATAAAAGCGAAAAAGAACTTGTCCCCGGAAAGGCAAGCGAGTTTGTCATTGACGTTCCGGCAGGGAAACAAACTTACGAAATTATGCCGCTCGACAAGGATAAAGGCTCCATCCTTGGCCGAATGCTTATTGTAAGGAAAGACGTGAAAAAAACAAAATAAAGGGTTTGTTTTCAACAAATTGGTGTAAAAATCATTGAAATGTATAATCAAAGTTCACAAACATCATTGTCGCCTCCGCAGAACCTTTTCCTTCGGTGTTTGATTGCTCTAACCCTCTTAATGCTGGTTTGTTCGACAGTGGCATTTTCGCAGACCGTTGGGGGCACCAAGAAAACAAAACAAAAGGAGAAGAAAAAAAACAACCGGATTTTGGTGTAGAATTTGGCTTGCGTACCATGTATGACGACAATATCCTGAAGTACTCTGACAAATACCTCGAACGGTTTATGAACCGTCAGGATGAAGGCCGGTTTCAGGTTGACACCTACGACGACATAATCATAAGACCCTCGTTAAAAGCCTCAGTGTCTTACCGTTTCATAAAAAACCTGCGGACCGATTTGGACATTAATTTTAATCGTAGCCAGTATATTGTAAAC
>JBBISE010000238.1:0-4236 GCA_037441445.1 Salinivirgaceae bacterium | reverse complement strand
AGATTACTATGTTGCATTCGCGATGACAAACCGGGAACTTTTTAGACAGCCCCTAAGATGCAATATGTCTAACCAGAATCTTGTGCAAATGTCATGATATCAATCAATTAAAATTCATGGCACAACCCTTGGTTCTGACTGGCTTATATCAGCCCAAATTTTTGAACTATGCAAACAAGAAAATCAATAGTAAAGACAACCCAGTTTTTTTATCGTATTATCAGTCAGCGTATTTAGCTCCTGTACTCTCACTTACCGCTATGTCCGCTACGGCAGTGCTGATATTGACGATTACAAAATCTTTCCCAGATACCACCTTTGCAAGAGCGAAAAGCCGTTCCGGTTTTCGGAGGCCAATCACGAAATATTTGAATCTTTGATAGCTAAGAGCAAAGATAGTTTGGTTTTAAATATTGATGACAGAATACCGAAAACATCAACCCGTGCATTTCTGGTAATCCGAAACGATTCGGTACTATTCGAATATTACAAAAATGGGATTGCCCGGGAAGACCTATCTACTATCTTTTCTGTCTCAAAATCAATAACCTCGCTCATGATTGGCATTGCCCTCGATGAAGGTGTACTTTCCAGTGTCGATGATCCGGTAATGAAATATATTCCTGAACTGGCCCAAAAGCATCCTAACTATTCGAAACTAACCATCCGGCATTTGTTAAACATGCGTTCGGGTTTGAATTTCAGTGAAAAATACGAAAACCCACTGGCAAAAATGGCACGGCTCTATTATGGGCGGAATCAGTGGCGACATATAAAAAGGCTTGGTTTTAGTTCTGAACCAGATACAAAACACGAGTATCAGAGCGCAACAACAGCTCTATTGAGTTTAGTGTTGGAAAAGGCAACGGGAAAGACCATGGCACAGTATTTCGAGGTAAAAGTATGGAAAAATCTGGGTGCTGAAAATAACGCTTCGTGGAGTTTAGATGATGAAAAGCACCGATCTACAAAATCATACAGCGGTTTCAATGTTAGCGCCATAGACTTGGCTAAAATAGGGCGACTCTATTTGAATAACGGTCAACATATTGGAAAACATTTTGTTTCATCAATATGGATTAACGAGACGTTTACTATTTTGCCAAAAAATAACGCCTATCACTACCAATGGTATAACTTTGCAGCATTTGGAACCGATAGTTCTGCAAATAAATATTTTACCGATTCGTTGACCGCATCCGAAACGTTTCGTACCAAATACAAAAAAATATAATACATGCGACATTTGGAAAGATGATAAAAACAACTGGCGTCTGTCGGTTTTCACTAACCAGTTTTACGCGTTGGGAATTATGTAACAGGTCATGTTCATAGACCCACAAAAGAATCTTATGATTATTCGTTTGGGCGACAGCAACGACTTCCCTAATTTGAGTGTTATATATAGGTTAGCCCAGTGCTTGTAATGCCTGGCAAGTGTTTCCTTTTTATTTTTTGTGAGTTAAGTACCCATCCGGATTTACAGGAGTTCCTTTTAATCGCACTTCGTAATGCAAGTGTGGTCCGGTAACGCGACCGGTTTTTCCGGTGTATCCAATAATTTCGCCTTTTTTTACTTTCTGTCCAACCTTCACTGTGTATTTTGTCAAATGCGAGTAAACGGACGTATAACCGTTCTTATGTTCAATAATGACGTATTCTCCGTATGAATTGTTTAACTGAGCCAGAGTTACTTTACCATCGGCAGCTGCGTAAACTTCGGCATTCATTCCGGAACCGAAATCAACGCCAGCATGCATTTTGGGTACTTTCAGAACGGGGTGCATCCGGGTTCCGAACGGCGAAGTAATTATTGATTTCCCTTTCGGTAAAGGAGTAATACATGGAACCGATGCCCCCTCCTCGGGCAATGGAACCAATGTAGTTACTTCCTTTTTTGCGGGTTTTGGTTCCTCTTTTGGTTCCTCTTTCGGCTTTTCCTGGGCTACGACAGTGAGTGTAACTTCTTTTGGTTTTTCTTCTTCGATTATTGTGGGGGTCTCTTCAACTACCTTTTTACCAAGAAGCTCAACCGATGTTTGCTGATTTGTCTGCTCTTCGACTTTCTTTGCGGGAAGGGTCGTTTGGTCTTGATTGGTTTGTTGTTTGGACTTTTCTTGTTGCGTATCCTTTATAGGTTCGGGTTTCTCCTTCGGTTTGTATTCCGGTGCAGTCTGCAGGCCCGATTTTGATGGAGTTACTAAGTTCTCCGCGGTTATCACTACCTTTTTTGTCACTGAAATTTCCTTGCCTGAGGCCTGACATACCGATTTCTCATATTGCATCATTTCGTCAACTGCATTGGCATTGGCGGTGTCTTTTTTTTCTTTGAAATAGGTTTTTAATCCCATCAGCGTATTGTAATAATCCTGGTATTCCTGTTCCAGTTTGCGTATTTCTTCTTCGCGTTTGCGTTTGAAGTCCTCAAAATCTTTATCATACTGTTTGTAAAAATTTTGCATATCTTCTTCAATCTTCCGTTTGCCGTCCTCTTGGGCTAAGGTATTGGATGTGAACCCAACAGATATGGCATAAGCGATTAAAAATATACCTTTTTTCATGGTTGTATGGTTTAAATGAAACCTTGTTTTGAATTTCTTGTCAATCAGTCGAATAAATTTTTATTGACCAATAAAGCAAAAGTAACGAATAGTTTTTGGTGATGCAAATTTTTTATGGCGATTAAAGATTCATTAACCTTAGAATAAAAAAGATTTTGTATAGAATGGCCACCCATACTTCGCCATACACTAAAACATTACCACCCGTTATATCCGAACAATTGGGGAAGAAAAACAGAATCTTTCGATTCGTAAATTACGAAAACAGATACCTTTGTCTATAATTTGAATCGAAAATCGATCATGGATGCACCCGAAAAGAGCCATTTAACTACTTCTATACTGTCAATTGACTGTGGAACGCAGAGTTTAAAGGCCATTCTGTTTTCACTGAAGGGAGAAATCATTGCCAAAGAGCAAGTTTATTATGAGCCTTATTCAAGCTCCAAGCCCGGGTGGGCAGAACAGGATGCTGAAATTTATTGGGATAGCCTTTGCCTGGCTTGTAAAAACCTTCACCAGAAGGTTCCAATGGCATTCGAATCCACTGCCGGGGTAGGGGTAAGTACATTACGTAATTCCTTAGTAAACCTCGATGTTGAGGGAAAACCGTTGCGACCTGTAATAACGTGGTTGGATCAGCGGAAGTCTGTAAGACACTACCGACCAAACATTTTTCTGCGTTTGGTGTTGCGGGTTTTACGAATCGATGATAAAATCCGTAAAATTCAATGCGAAGGTAAAAGCAATTGGATAAGACAAAACGAATCAGAAATTTGGAAAAAAACACATAAATACGTGCAGGTTTCCGGATTTTTAAATTACAGACTGACAGGTAAATATACCGATTCTGTAGCCTCGCAGATTGGCTATGTCCCCCTGAGTTACCGCAGGCACAAATGGGCTACACCAAACCAGTGGCTGGAATTCAGCCGCAAACTATTTCCAGTCGAAGCAGCCAAACTACCCGATTTGATAGAGCCTGGAGCAGAGATTGGAAAAATTACTCCATGGGCAAACCAACAAACAGAAATAAAAGTAGGAATCCCCGTAATTGCGTGTGGATCGGACAAGGGGTGCGAAACACTGGGAATGGGTGTCATAGACAACACCATGGCCAGCCTGAGTTTTGGAACTACAGCCACCTTACAAACCACGGTAAAAAAATATATGGAGCCCATCCGGTTTATTCCTTCCTTTCCAGCAGTGATTCCCCATGCGTGGAATCCCGAAATTGAGATTTTTCGTGGTTTTTGGATGGTTAGTTGGTTTAAAAACGAGGTTGCTTATCAGGAAGTTATTCAGGCACAGCAAGAAGGATTGCCTGTTGAAGTAGTTATGGACAGGATGTTGCACAATATACCAGCAGGTTCCATGGGGCTTGTTGTACATCCTTTCCGGGTACCGGGCATTGGTGAGAAGAACACCAAAGGTTCCATTATCGGACTTGGCGATGTGCACAAGAAGGAGCATATTTACCGGGCTGTTATCGAAGGTCTTGTATATGGTCTTTATGAAGGAATGTTGCGGTTGCAAAAGCGAGGGAACATGAAGTTCCAAAAGATTGCCGTGTCAGGGGGAGCGTCCCAAAGCGATGAGGTTTGCCAAATTGCCAGCGACATTTTCAACCCAAAATCCGCATTAGGAAAAAAGTTAAATTTGGAGATTAATTTCT
>JBBISE010000237.1:0-4239 GCA_037441445.1 Salinivirgaceae bacterium | reverse complement strand
ATTTAAATCAAAGCAAGATTGTTTTAACCAACAACCTTATGAAACTTGACAACTAGTCATTTTGTAGAGGGAATTGTGGAGAGAACTCGGAAAATAATAAAAGTGAACCGCCCCGATCATCCATGGAATGACCTGAATAATGACGACTTTTTTACAGTATCTGGGTTGTATCGAACAGATTTACAAACAGGTTTACGTGGTTTTACCATGAGTTCTCTGTTACTCTTTGGAAGACCTGAAATTATTCAAAGTGCTATCCCTCATTATAAAATTGATACGTTGGTTCGCAAAAGAAACATCGATAGGTACGATGATAGGGAAAACATTCGCTGCAATTTGATTGAAGCGTACGAAAGATTAATGTCTTTTATAGCGAAACACCTTCCAGACAAATTTTATTTGCAAGGCGATCAACGAATTTCCCTCCGGGAAACAATTTTCAGAGAGGTTGTTGGGAATATGATTATTCATCGTGAGTACACGAATGCATTTCCTTCAACATTGATTATTTATGAGAATTTGCTGGAAACAAAAAACGCCAACAAGGCGACCTTTGTCCGACAGCTTGTTCCTGGAAAATTTGAACCTTTCCCAAAGAATCCAAATATCGCCCAGATATTTACACAAATGGGCCGCTCTGAAGAGCTTGGAACGGGTGTGAAAAATGTGTATAAGTATTCACAGGCGTACTCGGGAAGCGATAGGGTTGTTTTCGAGGAAGATGATGTTTTTGTTACCATTGTGCCTTTGGTTGGATATTCAGATAAGCAGGTATCTGAATATGCCACAAAATATGTTACTGAAAATGTTACTGAAAATGTTACTGAAAATGTTACTGAAAATGTTACTGAAAATAGATTTAGTTTAATTCTTCATGAAGTTAGGCTTAATCCAAAAGTTTCATACGATCAACTTAGTAAAATTCTTAACATCGCAAGAATGACTGTATATCGCGACATTGAAAAACTTAAGCAAGAGGGTAGAATCAAACGTATTGGAGCAGCAAAAGGCGGCTATTGGCAAATTACAGAATCCAAAGAATAGAAAAAATATGACACAAAAACCAAAGAAACTGTCCATCCTCATTCCCGTCTATAATGACCAGGAAGTCTTGGACGAACTAAACCGACGTTTGATGGAGGTAGTGCCAACGCTGGCCGAACAATTTGAAATTGTCCTGATTGACGATGGTAGCAAAGATGCCTCATGGCAAAAAATTGAGGAGCTGAAAAAGAAAAATTCACACATCGTTGGGATTAAACTCATGCGCAACTTTGGTCAACAAAACGCCATTGCCGCGGGTCTCGATTTTGTCGAGGGTGACGTGGTGGTAATCATGGACTCCGACTTGCAGGATAAACCCGAGGATATTTCAAAATTGTTGTCGGCTCTGGATGAGAACGATGCCTCTATGGCCATTGCCAAATGGAAAACCCGCAAGGACAGCTTTTTTAAGAAGTTTGTGTCGAACTTAAACTATAAAGTTTCGCAAAAAATAACCGGAATTAAGCATCAGCCTGGACTGGGTGTTTTCCGCGCTATTCGCAAAGATGTTATTGATGAACTTAAAAAGTATCAGGAAAAAACATCAACAACCCTGAGTTTACTGTATTGGATTGGTACCGACTATATTACCGTTGAACTCGACCGCGATCCTCGTTTTGCAGGGAAAAGTGGCTACAATTTGGGCAAGATGTTAAAACTTAGCTTCGATCGTATCTTTTCTTTTTCCATGTTTCCAATCCGCGCTGCAATTTACACTGGTTTGGCAGTTTCCGTCATTAGCTTTATTCTTGGAATTGTGTTGATTTTTCGCTATTTCCTTGGAAGCGTGGCTCCCGGTTGGACGTCAATAATTGTCCTCGTGCTTTTCTTGTTTGGATTAAACTTTATATTTTTGGGAATTATTGGCGAATATCTGGGACGCATTTTTCTGGAATCGAAACAGCGTCCAAAATACACAGTAAAAAAAGTTCTAAAATAGAAAAATGACAAAAAAGATATTGATACTTGGCGGCTTAGGCAATGGAAGTGTTATTGCTAACGCTATTGTTGATGCTAACCGTCGTGGTGATAACACGTGGCAATTTGTGGGATATTTGAACGACCGCGTTGAGGTTGGAGAAAAAATCGAAGATTTCCCGGTTATGGGCAAAACCTCCGATTGTCAAAAATTCCTCCATGAAGGATACTACTTCATTAACACAATTTTCCGTATAGACGGGCAGCAAGACCGCATTGACATGTTCGAGAGTTTAAATATCCCTGAGGATCGGTTGGCCACTTTTGTTCATCCTTGGACTTACATTGCTCCCAATGTTAAGCTTGGGTTCGGAACAGTGGTTATGCCCAACGTTTCCATTTCATCGGGAACCCAGTTTGGAAACGGATGTATTATAATGGTTGGAGCCACCATTGGGCACGACAACAAGATTGGAAAATATTGCCATTTTGCCGCACAATGCTGTGTTGGAGCCTATACTCAAATTGGCGATGGTGCCCATATTGGCCTCAATGCAACAACACGCGAAAAGATTTCCATAGGCAAGCATGCAACGTTGGGAATGGGTTCTGTGCTTACAAAAAACATTGGCGACAATGAAATTTGGGTCGGCAATCCGGCAAAATTCCTAAGAATGGCCGAATGAAAAGACTTATCATTATCGGCGCCAATAATTTCCAGCTTCCGTTAATCCTGAAAGCTCGCAAAATGAGCATTGAAACCCACGTGTTTGCATGGGGGGAGGGGGCTATTGGGAAAGTGTTTGCCACCAAATTTTACCCTATTTCCATAACCGAGAAGGAAGAAATTCTCGAAGTAGCCAGAGAAATCAAACCCGATGGAATTATTTCCATTGGTTCCGATCTGGCCACGGTTACAGTAAATTATGTTGCCAGCAACTTGGGATTAATTGGAAACACGCTCGAATGTACCGACATTACAACCAATAAATTCCGGATGCGACAACAACTTCAAAGGCACGGTTGTCCTTGCCCAAAATTTGTAATGGTTGACAAGGCGGAACAAGTGCGAGAGCATGGATTACAATTTCCAATTATTGTAAAGCCCACTGACCGATCAGGTAGCCGTGGCGTCACAAAAATAGAATCATTCGAGCAGCTCGACGAAGCCATAAACCGGGCTAAAAACGAGTCGTTTTGTAAAGAAGTTATTGCTGAGGAGTTCATTGTGGGACAAGAATATAGCGTTGAATCCATTACGTGGAAGGGGGAACACTATGTTTTACAAATTACAGAAAAAGAGACAACCGGAGCGCCCTATTTTGTTGAAAAAGCACAACATCAACCAGCCAACATTCCTGATTCAGTAAAACGGAAAGTCTTTGAGGAAGTTAAAAAATCACTGAGGGCATTGAAAGTAGAATATGGAGCATCGCACTCTGAAATATTTATTACACCCAATAACGAGATTTTTATTACCGAGATAGGAGCACGCATGGGTGGCGATTTCATCGGTTCCGATTTGGTTCAACTCTCCACCGGATTTGACTTTGTAAAAGCGGTCATTGAAATTGCCCTGGGCGGTTTCGAGCCTGCAAGCATTAGCATTTCCAAAAACGCCTTTTCCGGAGTCTATTTTATTTTTCCAAATCCGGGTAAGGTGGTTGAGATTATCGACAAGAGTAAAAATTTCCCCGAAATTGTCCGAAGTGAAATATACTGCGCAGTGGGCGACGATATCCATGAAATCCGAGAGAGTGGCAAGCGACCGGCGGCATACATTTATTGTTCAGAAAATCAAAGGTTTGCTGAACATAAGGCAATAATAAGCATAAAGACGCTATAACTTCTCTAAACTATGAGAATAATAACAAAAACTTCACTTATTCTTTCGACCTTTTTTCTGTCAAGCCTGATTCTTTTCCAGAGTTGTTTGGTAACCCATGGCAACTATATGCTCGCCGAATTTACACCTTTTAGAGAAACCAATAGCTACGAAGAAGGCTGATAAAATTTACCTCTTCTTTCAAGGCGAACCCATTGACTTCAACTATCGGAAAATTGGATTGATCGAAAGTCAAGGACACAGGTATGCTAACAATGCATTAAAGTTGGATATTATGAAATATCAGGCATGGAATAATTATGCAAATGCCATCATCAACATAAGCGATGGCCTGAAACCAATAGAAACAAGGCGGATAATGGATTCGGTCTCGTATGTTTATCCCAGATTACGCATTAGCGATTAGAGGAATTTTGAGAGGGTAGTCCCAC
>JBBISE010000236.1:0-4275 GCA_037441445.1 Salinivirgaceae bacterium | reverse complement strand
TTTTTTTATAAAAGGTGTATCAATGTCGTTTAGTTAAGGAGTTTCCTGTCATGGAATTCCTAAATCTGCCCTTCGACTACGCTCAGGGAGACGGCGGTCATGCTGAGCGGAGTCGAAGCATGTTTTCTTAACTAAACGACATTGAAAGGTGTATGTTGATTTTTTGGACTATCGGAATAAATTGCTCAAATTGGTTTGAATAGAGATGTGGTTTGTGGCTTGCGATAAGTGGTATTGGGCTCTGGCATAGCTGATATTGATTTTTTTAATCCGAATTCCCAGCCCCATAGATGCCCCCGACATGGCTGGCTTACTCACGGTTTTCAGTTCGCTACGCCGCTGGAAATTATATCCAAACTGCAAGTAAAAGGCTTTGCTGGGAATAAGCTCAAACCCAAAAATGGTATGTCTCAAAAGGTTTTCCAGATTGTCGTGAACGTAATCTTTTTCAATCTCTTCGGGGGTCAGGCCAGTGTTGTTGGGCTCGCTGACATTGTTGTTGGTATAAATCAGGTTGTATCGGTTTAAGTTGTGCAGCACAAACGAGAAGCGGAATGGTGCATATTTAAGTTTTGTACTTATTCCCAATTGAACATCGTAGGGTAAATCTTCCGAGTGTCCATTGGAATAGGGATCAACTTGTTTACCCATGTTTTTGAACACCAGTGATACCATTGTACCGTATTCGGGGTTATAAAAATGTGCTCCCATGTCGAAAGCCACACCATAGGATTTGTAAGTGTCAACCTGAGAAACCATGGGCTTGAAAGCCGCGCCAATGTGTATGTATTTGAATAACTCTTTTGACCAGATGAGGTTGAATGCGTAATCGTTACCACTGTAAGTGCCCTGGTTGTAGCCAAACTCGTCCAGACGGTTGAAATTTCCGTAATCAAGATATTGAACACTAAAGGCCAGGTTTCCTCTTTCCCTGAGAGAATATCCCCAGGTAAAACTGCCATATTTTATTCCAGTCATGTACGATGTGGCGTTTATGGCAAATTGGTTGCTCATTGTGTCTTTCATGGCCGAAGGGTTTGCAGTTGCGAAATTGATGTCGAATTCGGGATTTGCTATTGAATTTCCTCCAAGTCCGGCAATTCTGGCCGATTGAGGTAATTCATAGAATCGGTAAATCCCTGTGAATTTACTTTGTGCAACAGCAATGGTTACAATAACCATAAGTAGTAATGTAATAGAAGCTTTTGCCATGCGGAAAATTTTAAATGACCGTACTTGAAACGCTTTTTTTAATGTTTAAGTATATCGGCTGATGGACAAATAGATAATATAGCGGTTTCGGGTGTTTAATTTCTATCCTTAGAAATCTGAAATACAAATAAATGTAACAATTACCGATGTCCCAGACTTTCTACTTTAACTAAGGAATAATGGGGGTGTTTTCCGGTTCCTGAAAGGCCCTTTCTACAGAAAGAACGGGTTCGTTCTTTTTCGATTCCCGAATGGAAGGGAGGTGTGGTAAAATTAAGCCAAGAATTACAACACCAATACCAACTGCGGTTTGAATATAGAGGGCCTCGTTTAGTATAAAAAAAGCAAAAACAGCTGTAAATGCGGGTATCAAATAGGTAAACATGTTGGCTATGGTTATGCCTATCCGTTTGATGCTGAATACAAACAATGTAAATGCCATGAATGAGGCAAAAAATCCAAGTTTCAGAATTGGAAGGTAGGTGTCCAGGGAAAAGGAAATTTCCAGTATTCCCCTGAGCTCAAACACCAAAAAAAAAGGTAAGAAAAAAATAAGGGCAATTAAGTTCTGAAAAACCATTACCGTAATGGTATTGTAAAATTTCAACAACTTTACCAAAATTATTGAGTAACCCAATGCCGAAATTACTGCAACAAACATAAGCGCAATACCCAATAAATCGGCTGAAATGTCATTGGAGCCGGCAAAAACCACTAAACCAACACCTGTAAACGAAACGGTCAATCCGGCAAGGTGCAGCGGCTTAAGCTTGTGTTTCAGAAAAATAAAAGCAACAAATGGCGTTAGCAGCGGTATCAAGGCTATAATTACCGAGGCAGCTGTAGCTGAAATATAATTAACGCCATGCGCCTCGGCCAAGAAATATAAAAACGGTTCGAAAAATGCCAAACTAACAAATAGCAGGTAGTGTTTTTTGTTTATCCTCTGCGTTTTTAGTATTGTAAGGGCAACGACGGCCAACAGTAAAGTGGCAATGGTAAGGCGAAGAAAAATAACGGCAACGGGTGTGAATGATACATAAGCTTCTTTGTACCAAATAAACGAAAGGCTCCAGAAAAGCATGGCTGCTATTATGGCAACGTAGGCTGCCACGGAATTTTTGCTCATTGTATAATGTTTATGGGTAGTTTGCTTTTATTGTTTTTGCAATTCCATCGGTATCGAAACCACACTCATGGTGAAGTTCAGACAACGTTGCGTGTTGTATAAATCTGTCAGGTACTCCCATTCGGATAACTTTTGCACTGTAGCCATGGTCGGACATAAATTCAAGTACAGCTGATCCTAATCCGCCAACTATTGTCCCGTCTTCTACAGTTATGATGGTTTTGTGGTTGCGGAAAACGTCATGCAAAAGTTCATCATCAATGGGTTTTAAAAAACGGATATCGTAGTGCGAAGGAAAAATCTGCTCTTTTTTGAGGATATGCAGCGCCGAAACTACAAAATTACCGGGATGTCCAATGCTAATTACTGCAATGTGCTTTCCTTCAGTTAGTTTTCTTCCACGACCAATCTCAACTTTATCAAAAGGTTTTTTCCAGTCAATCAACACACCGTTTCCACGGGGGTATCTAATAACAAAGGGTCGTCCATTGGGCAACTGAGCTGTAAACATAAGGTTTCGCAACTCAACTTCGTTCATGGGCGCAGAAACAATCAGGTTTGGGATACTTCTGAAATAGGCTAAATCAAAAACGCCATGATGGGTTGCTCCATCTTCACCCACAAGGCCTCCTCTGTCTAAACACATCACGACCTGCAGGTTTTGCAGTGCTACATCATGAATTACCTGATCGTAAGCCCGTTGCATAAACGTTGAATAGATGTTACAAAAAGGCACCATTCCTTCGGTTGCCAGACCTGCCGAAAAAGTAACAGCATGCTGTTCGGCAATACCAACATCATAGGTGCGGTCGGGCATTGCTTCCATCATAATGTTCAGTGAACAACCCGTGGGCATGGCCGGAGTTATTCCTACAATTTTTTCGTTCATAGACGCCAACTCCAATAATGTTTCTCCAAAGACGTCCTGGTATCGGGGTGGGGTGGGAGCGTCTTTTTTCGCAACTATCCTTTCTCCCGTATCTTTATCGAAAAGTCCTGGTGCATGCCAAAGGGTTTGATCCTTTTCAGCATTGGGAAATCCCTTTCCCTTTATGGTTTTGACGTGAAGTAACTTTGGCCCCCCAATGGTTTTCAAATCCTGCATGATTCCTACCAAATGTTCTACATCGTGACCGTCAACCGGGCCAAAATAGCGGAAATTCATGGCTTCGAAAAAGTTCGATTGTTTCAGCAGGATTGATTTGATTCCGGTATCTATTTTCTGAATTAATTGTCGCGTTTGCGGGGCAAGCTTATCGAATTTTCCCAACAGGTGCCAAACCTCGCCTTTTAATTTGTTGTAGGTGCGCGAGGTGGTAATATCAATTAAATACTCTTTAAATGCCCCTACGTTGGGGTCAATAGCCATGTTGTTGTCGTTTAGAACAACTAATAGATTGGTATTCTGCACCCCTGCATGGTTTAAACCTTCAATGGCCATTCCTCCGGTAAGCGCCCCGTCTCCAATAACAGCTACAATATTCCGATCGGATTCGTGTTTCTGTACAGCGGCCACAGCCATGCCCAAGGCCGCGGAAACACTTGTTGAGGAATGTCCTACTCCAAAAGCATCGTATTCGCTTTCGTCGCGTTTGGGAAAACCGGATATTCCGTCTTTTTTTCGGTTTGTGTGGAATTTGTCCCTTCTGCCAGTCATAATTTTATGTGCATAGGCCTGGTGACCAACATCCCACACAAGACGGTCGTAAGGAGTGTTGAAAACGAAATGCAGGGCAACGGTCAATTCTACAGTACCTAAACTGGCCCCAAAATGACCAGGGTTCGTTGACACCTGATCAATGATAAACTGCCTCAATTCAGTGCAAAGCTGCGGTAAATCCTCAATTGGAAGTTTTCTTAGATCGCCGGGATTGTCTATGTTCTGAAGCAAACTCATTTTTTTGCGTTGTTCGTTGACCCTTATAAACGTATGT
>JBBISE010000235.1:0-4405 GCA_037441445.1 Salinivirgaceae bacterium | reverse complement strand
TTTTGTGGGACCCAAAAACAGGTGAGTTTACCTATCAGGGTTTAGTTTTCGACCAGCGTCATTTCGTCAACCAAATGTTTGGCACCGGCAAATTTGTCAATAATGAACAAAACATAACGGATGTCAACGTTGATGGTTCTTTGCAAAGCGGGTTCGAATGCAATATCGCCACTCATGGCTTCCCAGTTTCCATCAAATGCACAACCAATAAGTTCGCCATTGCCGTTCATAATAGGGCTTCCCGAGTTTCCGCCGGTGATGTCGGTATTGGCAAGAAAGGCTACAACCATTTTGCCGTTTTTATCGGCATAGCGACCGTAATCTTTGGTTTCGAACAGTTGTTTTAACTTGGGCATGACAATAAACTCGCGTTCCTTTGGATTTTCTTTCTCCATAACACCTTCCAGTGTTGTAACATAGTCGTAGTAAACGGCATCACGAGCGTTATAACCACTAACGGTGCCGTAGGTTACACGCATAGAGCTGTTGGCATCGGGATAGAAAGTCTTGTCGGGCATCATTTTCATCAAACCTTCCACAAACAAACGGTTTCCGCGGGAAAGGGTTTCCTGGTTTTTACGCATTAGGTTGCTGATGGCACGGTAGATAGTAATAACCTGATCGCCTGCAACATAGGCTGGTTCTTTGTCGAAATCCTTTAGTTTGGCTGTCTCTATAAACTTCATCAGGTTTTCTTTATTAAACACCACCGATTTTGATAATTCTTTGGCAATATAGGTATCAATATTCCCTTTATATTTTTTTTCAATTACTTTGAAGAAATCGGGATGATATTCTGCCGCCAGTTCTTTCTTACAAATTTCAATCATAGCTTTGGCTACTTTCAAATCCAACGAGGGTTCGTAGTCTTTATAAATTTTTTCGAACATCTCTTTCAGTTCCTTGCGGGTGGCAGCAATAAGGTTTGCACTGTCAGGATTCTCTTTCAGTACCTTTTGCAAACGATTCATCCTGTAACCCATCATGTATCCTTCGGTTCCGCCCAAGAGTGTTTCTGACAGAATTGTCGATACCCTTGCAAGGGGTTCATTTTCAACGACAGAGTTTTTAATCATGTCCAATGCGCCGTTGTATTTCGCGTTGGCAGGATCAGCGGCAACCCATTGTGCGAAGTCGTTTTCGATTTTTTCTTTTTTACCCATGACGTTCAGGTTTTTCAACCCTTGGTTTTGGCCAATGGAATACTTCCAGTAATTGGACGAGCCGGCAAATTTCGATGAATATTTAATACGGACAGCGTCATTGGCCTGCATGTCGGTCATCCAGATATCTTGTTTCACGCCACGGATGTAGGCACGTATAGCGTTGGAGTTTTCCATCAGGTTTTTCACGCCCCACGAGGTCAGGTAACGGTCAGTACGGCCGGGATATCCCATAATCATGGCGTAGTCGTTCTCCTCAATTCCTTTCAGTGAAATTTTCAAGTGGTTTTTCGGGCGATAGGGTACATTTTCTTTTGAATATTCGGCGGGTTCATTGTCTTTATTTGCATAAATGCGGAACAAAGAAAAGTCGCCGGTATGACGTGGCCACATCCAGTTATCGGTATCGGCACCAAACTTGCCTATTGATTCCGGCGGTGCACCAACCAGGCGGATATCTTTAAAGTCTTCATAGACAAACAACATAAACAGGTTTCCATGCAACAACGAGCTAACATTGGCGCGGTATTTCGGGGTTTCAGCCCTTACTTCGGCAACAATCACTTTCTTAAGGCTGTCAATCATTTTCCAACGGGCAGCTTCGGGCATTTCGTCAGTTAATTGGGCAACAATCCGTTCTGTTACGTCTTCGGCACGAATCAGGAACGAGGCAACCTTTCCTTCGTTGGGAAGTTCCTGGTCGCGGGTCATGGCCCAAAAACCATCGGTCAGATAGTCATGTTCAACGCTGCTGTGACCCTGGATATCGCCATAAGCACAGTGATGGTTTGTCAGGACAAGTCCCTGGTCAGAAATAAGTTCACCGGTGCAACTGCCATAATCGAGTGCAATGATGGCATCTTTAAGGCAAGCCTGGTTGATGGAATAGACATCTTCGGCTGTAAGTTTAAAGCCTTTTTCGGTCATGTGGCCAATGTTTAGTTTGTTAACCAAAACGGGCAACCACATGCCTTCGTCGGCCTTGAGCATAGTGCTGCCGGATAGCAGCATAAGGCCAACAATCAGTGTTAAGAATTTTTTCATCATACGTTTGTGTGTTAAGTTTACGACAGTTACTGTCACATTTTAAGGTTTTCTGCGAATGGAACAATTCGCAGCATTTTAGAATAAACCGCAAAATTAACGAATTGTTAATATTTAGCAAGCAAATTTGACAGCAAAAGTAGAAATTAGGGGTTTAGGGAGGTTTTCCTTTTACTAGGGTGTACTGATCGGGCCATGAGGAGCGCTTTACAAGTGTCCTTTCCCCGAAAAATTATTTTAGAAACAGAGAAAACAACACGTTTTCCCAAAAACAAACCCTTTTCCTGCTTGTTTCATTCCATGCGCCACAGATACAGCACTTAACAATTATTTAACACCAAAAACAAGGCGAATTTTTGACAAAATATTTGGAAGTTAGCGTTTTTTTTTGATATTCACAGCGGGAACAAAACACACTATCTTTGTAGTTAGAACGTTTAAAAACTACACACTATGTTAAAACGAAACACGCTGATTTTATTACTATTGTGCATGGGTCTTATGGCCAACGCCCAACCCAGACACGTCGTTTTGGTTACGCCCACCCAAACCGAAAACGTCCATGAAGCCTGGCAAAAAACCTTTTTGGAGTGGGAACGCTTACAGAAAGAGGGCTACGCACGCGAAAACATTACCGTGCTGTTTGCTGAAGGCCACGACCTCTACGAAACCCTGCCATGGGTGCACATGCGCTACCGCCCCGATAACCCGAACATTAAGGTAACCACCGCAGCTGCCACCGTGGAAAACCTGCAAAAAGCGTTGAAAGAACACAGCCCTGAAAACCTGCATATTTGGACACTTCAGTTTGGAACGGAAATTCCTGCCGGAGCCAAACTGCGTTTGAATGATGGAGAAATAAAGTTGAACACAGAACACACAAACAAATAAAAAACTCCGTGTACCTCTGTGACACCTCAGTGTAACTCCGTGTAACAAAAAAACAGGATTACACAGAGCCAAATGGAGAAAAACACAGTGAACCACAGAGAAAAACAACAAACAACATGAAACGAACATGCCACCCAAAACTTGACGCACAAGTGTTTGATTATTAAGCAGGTGGGTTCCATATGACCTTAAACCGAAAAATTATAAACTTATGAAAAACCCAATATCCCACCCACCCCTTGCTACTTGCTACCTGCTACTTGCTACTTTCCTCATAACCCCCCAAACCCCAAAGGCGCAGGAGTGGAGCGAACCTGTTACCATTTACTCCGGCAGCATTAACCGTGACCTTGACGTGGTGGTTGACACCCGAGGCCACCTGCACGCCGTGTGGGCGCACATGGTTTCAAATAACTATTGGTGGATACTCTATTCAAAATCAACCGACCAGGGTGAAACATGGAGCACCCCATACAGCGTTGGTCAAAACAACACAGGATGGCTCAGTTCCCCAAAAATTGCCGTTGACTCACGCGACAACCTTTTTGTAACCTACGACTTTGATACGCAAAGCCCTTATCAAACCATGGTGCACATGCGCACTCTCGATGGAGACACCTGGAGTCAGCCCTATGTCATTAGCGAGGGCTTCCCTGGTTCTTATTATAGTAGATTGGCCATGGACAAAAACGACAAATTATACATCTTTTGGTTTTACTACGGTAATAACGGGACTATCTGCTACAGAACGTTTAAGGATAGTGAATTAGGAAATATTATAAGACCATGGAGCTCTAATAATGTCTTTACACCAAGAGGAGCAATTTTTGACGACAACAATCTCATGCATTTTATTGGCGACTTCTGCAATTTCAATAATATACCGGACTATATTCCCCGTTTATACTTCACAAAAATCGAGGACACATGGTCACAGCCATCAGTTGTTTGTACCCCTTATTGGGGCGTTTTTGCCATGGCACTTAACCGCCAAAACCAACCCATAACAAGCTGGGCCGATCGTTCAGGCCCCATCGACTCGACCAGAGACTCTACCCTCTATGCATCGTTTGAAAACGGGGAATGGGCGGCAGCGCAGTGCTATTCCAACTATTTGGCGGAAGACATAGCCATGATTGTCGAAAAAAACCAAACCGAGCATATTGTGCAGTCGGAAAGATTTGGGAGTATGAAAAGGCACTTGCATTACAGACTAGAGAATGGGGAGTGGAGTCAAACTACACTGGGAGAATACGTGTCAAGTTTCATAAGGTTGTTGGTTAAAACAATCTTGCTTTGATTTAAAT
>JBBISE010000234.1:0-4409 GCA_037441445.1 Salinivirgaceae bacterium | reverse complement strand
CGATTTAAGAACAAGAAATCACGATTTTTGATTTCAGAAGTACTTTTCCTTAGTGTACCTTCGTGTCCTTAGTGCCTTAGTGGTTAAAAAACTATGTGCCTATGTGGTTAAAAAAACTCCGTGCAACTTAGTGTTCTCCGTGTCTCCGTGGTGAAAAATACAGAAAAACTAATCAACCTTTTTTTTCATAAATTGCTCCAAATTCCCCATCAACGTCAGGATTTCAATCTCGTACCATTGAGCGCTGGTAAGGGCCGAGATGTAAAGGCTGCGGGTTTCAGCCAGTTTGTTTTGGATTTCGCGCAACTCAAGATCCGAGATGGCTCCCAGCCTGTATTTCTCGAGACCGGCTGCCACATTACGCTCAGCCAATATCACCGACTTTTCACCGACCTGAACCAGTTCAAGCGCCTGGTGCAGCTCGTTGACAAGGTTAAAAGCCCGGTGTTGGAGAGTTACCGTTAAATCCTCCAAAATAAGCTGCTGATTTTCAGGAGCTATTTTCGCAACATCTACTTTTCTTTTGTTATTGAATCCATTGAAAAGCGTCAACGATGCTCCAATGCCCACCTGCGTACCGTGAATGCGGCTGAGCTCGGTGCTTCCTTGCGGTGTGCCTGTATTGGCAAAATTGTAGGCGCCATTAATATACACAGAGGGATATCGGAGCGACCTTGCCTCTTTGTATTCATAATCAACAACCTGCTGCTGCATTCTTGCTGCAAGTATTGACGGATTTTGCTCGCCCACACGCTGAACAACATCACCAAACTTTTGCTTGGCGGGAACAACAAGATTGGATTCGACTGAAAAATCAGTCTCCGGAGAACGATTTAACAGTCTGTTTAACTGCGATTTAAGACTTGTAACCCGATTGCGTTGCGTTAACATTTGCGTGCTATCCATTCGAAAATCGAGTTCAGCTTGCAAGGTCTGCAGCTCTGAGCTAACCCCAATTTTCATCTTTTCTTTTGCAATTGAAAGCCTTTCGCGCGATAACCCCAGTTGTTCCAAGTGCCATTGATAGAGTTTTTCTTGCTGAGCCACAGAAAAATAGGTTCCGGCAATGTCGGCCACCAAATTTTCCATTTCCATGCGTAGGTTTAGTTCGCCCTGCTTCTCGAGAATATCGAGTTTATCGGCCCTGGGAAACATGGCAAAACCATCAAAAAGTGTCCAGTTGAGTTGCAAGGCAGCCGAAAGGTTGTTTGTCGGAAAAGCCGATTGTTCAGTGGTAGTGCCGTCGGCCATATCGAAATGACGGTTCTGCGAACTCAGGGTTTGATTCGCTCCCAAATCAAGCCGTGGCATATACCCCGCATTTCCGGCTGTGTTGTTCAATCGTGAAATTTCTGCGTTGTTTCGAGCAATTTTTATGGCATAGCTGTTTTCCAGGCCGGTTTTTATGGCATCGGCCAGTGTCAGAATATTCTGACCGAACACTACCGAATGCGGAAATATTGCAAACAAAGAAAAAGCGAATCCGGCAATAAAACGATTAATTTTCTCCATCGTGAACAATATTGGCAGTTTTTTTCGAAATAAACGAATACATGGAAGGAATGACATACAAAGTCAGCAACAAAGAGAATATCAATCCCCCGATAATGGTTATTCCCATGGGTACACGGCTTGTTGAGCCGGAACCCAAGGCAAGGGCAATGGGCAGCGAGCCGAAAACGGTTGAAAGACTGGTCATTAGAATGGGTCTCAGGCGTTGCCCTGCGGCCTCGACAACAGCAATCTTTTTTTCAAGTCCCCGCTGCTTCTTTTGATTGGCAAACTCAACAATGAGGATTCCGTTTTTTTGTAACAATTCCCACAAGCACAATAATCCCAATTTGACTGAAAATATTCATTGTCTGCCCCAATAGCCACAAAGACAGGATTGCCCCTGAAAGAGCAAGAGGAACAGTAAACATAATTATCAGCGGGTCGCGGTAGCTCTCAAACTGCGCTGCCAAAACCAAATAAACCAAAATCAAAGCCAGAACGAAAGCGAAATAAAGGCTTCCCGAACTCTCCTCGAACTGTTGGGAAATCCCGGCAAGCGTCGTTGCAAACGTGTCATCGAGGGTTGTTGAGGCGATTTCACGCATAGCATCAATTCCTTGTCCCAAAGTAACACCCGGAACAGTTGATGCGCTAAACGTAGCCGAAACATACCGATTGTACCTGTATAGCTGTGGCGGAGTACTTTCTTCCCTGATGGTAATGAGGTTTCCCGGTTCAAACAACTCGCCGCTGTTGTTGCGGACTATAATTCCGGTCAAATCCGATGGGTCGTCGCGATACCGGCGCTCAGCCTGTCCTATTACCTGATATTGCTTGCCGTTCATGACGAAAAAGCCGTAGCGCTGACCTGAAAAGTACAGCTGCAACGCTTCTGCAATATCGCGAACGGAAACGCCCATGGTACGGGCTTTCTGGCGATCAATTTCAATTTGGATTTCGGGTTTGTTAAACTTCAGGTTAAGGTCAACCACCTGAAAACGTGGATCATCCTGCGCTTTTAGCATAAAAACAGGAACCACCTCTTTCAGTTTTTGAAAGTTGGGAGCCTGTACCACAAACTGAACAGGCAAACCGCCGCCCCGTTCGGTGCTAATGGTTTGATCCTGCGTTACAAAAGTCCGGGCCAATGTTTGTGAACGCAAAAACGCCCCTATTTCATCCGCCAACTGGTCTTGTGTTTTTGTCCGTGCTTGTGGTTCTGTCATTAAAAAGCGTACAAACCCCGAGTTGGCACCCGATGCAGACCATCCTGGCGCTGTTACGGCAATAATCGCCTTTCGTTCGGGAAAAGTATCAACAAAACTTACTATATTACTGATGTATTCGTCCATTAATTCGTACGAAGTGCCTTCCGGTGCCGTAGCCATTATTGATAAACGACTTTTGTCCTCGAGAGGTGCTAATTCCGAGGGAATGTAACTACCTAACCCAAAAATAACCATCAAAGAGACGAAAACGATAACCAACGCCATCCACCGGTTATTCATAAACCAATGAAGGGAACGCTCGTATCTGTCGGACAAGGCATCGAAAAAGCGTCCCATGATTCGAGAAAATGCACCCTCTCTCCTTTTGCCCGACAAGAGCCGTGTCGAGAGCATGGGTGTCAGCGTCAGGGCAACAAAGGACGAAATAACCATAGCTCCGGACATAACAATTCCAAATTCGCGAAACAACCGTCCGGTTATCCCCTGAAGAAAAACAATGGGTAAAAAGACTGAAATTAAGGTTACTGTGGTTGACACCACGGCAAAGAAAATTTCCTTCGTCCCTTCATGTCCTGCGTGGATGGGTTTGTAGCCTTTTTCTATCTTGGAAAAAATATTTTCCAACACAACAATAGCATCATCAACCACCAGACCAGTGGCCAAAACAATGCCCAGAAGGGTAAGCACGTTGATGGAATAATCCATCAAATACATGATGAAAAACGAACCTATGAGGGATATTGGTATGGTTACCATGGGTATTACCGTGGTTCGCCAGCTTCGAAGGAAAAGGAAAATTACCAACACAACCAGTAAAAATGCCAGAAACACCGTTTCCTGTACCTCAGAAATTGCATTTCGAATGGATAAGGTTGTGTCCATGGCGTGGATGATGCGAATATCTTCGGGCAGTTCACGCTGAATTTGCTCAATTCGTTTGTAACAGGCATCGGCAATGGCAATGTTATTTTCGCCAGGTTGCGGCGTAACGGCAATACCTACCTGTGGTGTTCCATAGTTTCCCCGCAGCAAGGTTCTTTCGTTTTCCGGCGAAAGTTCTGCCCGACCGACATCCTGAAGTTTAACAGGGATTCCGTTTACCTCGGTAATAATAAGGTCATTAAAATCAATAGTTCGTTAAACTTTTACATAAATGTTTGATTTTCAACAAAATAAGTGCTGAAAAATTTGGTAAAGTCACTGATAATCAGTAACTTAACGGATTAACCACAATCTGATTAAATTATGACGCTCAGGGACCAAATATCATACAAGACATTGATAAACAAATGTTTAAAAAATATGCCAAAAATAAATCTGTGGAGAAAGTCGTTTCTTCCGGAAACGTTTTTGCTCTTCCTATCTATCAAGGGTCGAATTAACTTTCTTCAGCTTGCAGGATACGGAAAATTTTGTGAACAACGGTTCAGACAACAGTTTGAAAAGCAGTTTGACTTCCTGTTGTTCAATAAAGAACTTACTCTTTCTCAGGGTAGTGGGAGGTTTCTACTAGCATTCGATCCTAGCTATATTAGTAAATCGGGGAAAAAGACTCCTGGCGTTGGTTGGTACTGGTCAGGTTGCGCTAACAGTGCCAAATGGGGTCTTGAAATTGCAGGACTTGCGGCAATAGATATTGATAATCACACGGCTTTTCATATGTTTATAATTTTTCGGTTTACGGCC
>JBBISE010000233.1:0-4412 GCA_037441445.1 Salinivirgaceae bacterium | reverse complement strand
TTAAACAGTGATTTTATGTCCGGTTTTGGGGGTCAGCATGCTCCGGCATATCCACTGAGAAGCCGGTACTGAGCGTAGTCGAAGTATAGATGAAGCATGTGTTGAATTTCAGACAGTTAGAAAAGTTTAGCGAACTATTGCTGAAGGGATTCAACAAAAATAGGGGAGGGCTGTCTAAAAAGTCCCTGGTTTATAATTGCAAGCGCAGTGAAGCAATCTGTTTGGCTTGATAACCAGAAGGTTGATTCGTAGTTCCTCCTCGCAATGACCCGTTTTTTAGACTTTTTAGACACCCCCTTTGCATGATTGTCATTCTGAACGATAGTGAGGAATCTTGTATTTGAGCCTACAGCGAAAAGTAAAAAACGTTAGAATACAAAAAAAGCCACCCCGAAGGATGGCTTTTTCTAAGGTTCACCAAGTTTTTTAGTTAAACAAATACCGGATTCCAATCTGGGCACTCCAGGTTTGGCTTATATCAATAATATTTCTGTACGATTCCGTTGGATATTCAGTTGTCCCGCTTACGGTATTAATGGTAAAACGGGGGTTGCCATTGGCATCAATTCCTTCGAAATTCATCAGGTTGCGCTGAGTATTGGTTTGGGCTATACCCCAATTGCTGTTCAACAGGTTGCCTAAATTTAAAATATCAATATGAATCCGCAGACGTTGGTCTCCACCAGCTTTTGTTACGTCAATGTCTTGTGCAAAACGCAAGTCGAAGCGGTTAACCCAAGGAAGCAGAGCGCCGTTACGTTCGGCAACTTTTCCACGGTTTTTATCAAGGTACTTGTCTTGTTCGATGTACTTGTTAAGTATCTCCCATTGTTGGGCAGCTGTAAGGATAACTTCCCCGGCAGTGTTGGTTTTGTCAACCAGGTATGCCTGTTCAGCTGTTTCTGGAATGTACATCAGTCTGGCTGCACCATCATTGAAACGTCCTGAATAGGTGTAGCTGAAACGTCCGCCATGGGCTCCGTCGTAGAAAATTGAAATAGTGGTGTTAAATTTCTGATAGAACGTTTTTGAGCTAAAAGTGGCGTGTGCAACCACACGGTGTGGTTTATCGAACCGGGCAAAACCAACCTCAGGTTTGTTCCTGTCCCAGGCAACAACATCTGGCCAAAGCGAAGCGGCCTGCGAACCACCAATCAACCCGTAATCCTTGGATATACTACGTGTGTATGCAAAGCCTACACTACTTTCTCCTTTGAATGTTTTGTGCAATTGTACGGTTCCGGAAGCATAGTAACCAATATTTGTATTTGTTAACAAAATAACACCACCCGAGAACCTTGAGTTGGTTGCATACGCGTTAGAGTTAGTCCAATAGGGGAATTGATATCCATTGGGCATTTGAATGGTATCAGTTGGGGCATTGGTATTAATATTGATAGCCAAAGGGCTATTGATATCCTTTGAAAAAATACCCTCAACGGTGGCAACAATCCCATAAGGAAGTTCGTAGTCCGCTGCCAGATTTGAACGCCAAACCTGTGGAAGTTTAAAGTCGGTATCTGTGATTGCTAAACTAGAAGAAACTTGTGCAGTAAGCGTTGTTGGATCGGGTTGATAATATGTAACATCGCTTTGGAAGCCTTCCCATGTGGGACGCGTGCCAGTGCCCCATTGGGTTGGAGTTAATCCAAATCCGCCACGGGTAACGCCATTGTTATTTACTTGATTCGAAATCCAAACAAAGGGAATACGTCCGCTAAACAAACCCGAACCGCCTCTGACTTGAAGTTTTCTGTCACCAAAAACATCATAGTTAACACCAACGCGTGGAGACCAAAGAGGTTTAATTCCAGGCAATACACTCACGTCGGGGATTACTGTTTCATTGTTCAATGGGTTTACAAATGTCAATCGGGCACCATTAAAAGTCATCGTGTCCAATACGGGGTTGGTTGGCAGGTCTATAGGATAAAAAGGAAGATCTACACGCAAACCTGCTGTAATGGTAAGTTTTTCATCATATTTAAACTTATCTTGTACATAGAAGGAAAATTGCCCGAATTTGGTCTCGTCAATTGGTATATCCCCTTTACCTTTATAAGAGTACCCCTGAAGGAATAAGGACGGACGTACATTTAAGTCACCATTGATTACTGAAGCCACAAAGTCATCGTAGGAATCATATCTGTATAAACCGTGTAGTACTGGATTGAATGCGTTTTCGAACGTCATGTTTTCAAAACTAAACCCGGCTGTAAATGAATGTTTCCCCATGTAGTAGGAAATGTTATCAGTTATACTGAAAATATTATTTAATAATTGGTTACCAACGGAAAAGAGTTCATTTCCAAGTGTCATATAGTATAAAGGTGTTGTTCCTTCAAATTCCATAACCTCAATAAAAGGAAAATCCTGTTCCCCCGGGATACTTCGTATCGGGTCTGTAACCATGTTGTAACCAATCCGGAAATTATTGGCCAACTCAGTACTAATAATGGAGTTTAGTTCGCCTACAACGGATGTAACATTTTTATCGATAATGTAATGGCTGTTTCTGAAGTTCATAGCTTCAATTCCAAAACGGTTTGTATTGTTGTACCTGAGAGCACTTGGATTGTAGCGCAAGCTATTCCCGTTAATCGTAACATCGGTATTTGCTGTATAACGATTAAAACGAATCATGGCCTTATGTTTTGAACTGATGTTATAATCCAATCTGGCGTTTAAGCGTAAACCTTTGTCCCCAAATTTGTAGCCTTCGTATTCGCCCGGATCATATCCGTAAAGGGATTGGATTCTTTCCTTCACGAAATCCAACCTTTCTGCCGTTACTCTGGATACATTTATCCCATCGGCGGGTCTGTCTGGACGCGCAGCAACCTTGGAAAGTCCCGGAACAGAGTTTTCTTCCGATTCAATACTTACAAAAAAGGACAACAAGTCTTTAATAATTGGTCCACCAACACGGGCGCCGAATATTTTCTTGTAGGAATCAGAAATATCAATGGTTTGATCACCAATTTTATCGCCGCTCATGCTTTCATTTTTATAGTAAGCATAGGCCGATCCATTGAAAATATTTCCACCACTTTTAGTAATGGCATTTACGTTAGCCCCTGTAAAGTTTCCTTCACGGACATCATAAGGGGCTATGTTTACCTGTACCTCTTCAATAGCATCCATACTTACAGGGTCGGAACCTGAAAACTGGGCATCGCCCAAACCAAAGTTGTTGTTGTAGGTTATACCATCAATGGTGTAGTTGTTAAAGCGGTTGTCGCGCCCGGCAAAGCTCACTCCGTTGCTCTGGGGAGCCATTTTGGTCAGGTCGTTAATGCTTCTTGAAATAGAGGGCATGCGGTCAATGGTCTGACGGCTCAGGTTGGTGGCTGCTCCGGTGCGGTCGCCATCCAAAAGAAAGTCCTTGCGCGCAGTGACGGTCAGCTCTGACAGTGTGGTACCACTTTCCATCAAAATAAATATTAAATCTTTGTTTTCGCCCAACTTAAATTGCAGGTTTTGGGTTACATCGGGTTCATAGCCCAAATACGAAATAGTAATTTTATAGGGGCCTCCGGGACGGATATTGGGCAGGTTAAACCTACCATCGGCACGTGTTGTTGTCCCGTAAGACGTACCCGATGGTTCGTGCAAAACGACAACGTTTGCATCGGAGAGGGGCTCACTAGTCATTTTCAGCACAGTTCCTTCTAAACTCGAGGTTGTGATACCCTGAGAGAAAACTGAAGCGTGCACGAATGCCAAAGCGCCCGCAATTAGCAAGCAAAGCAGATTCTTCTTCATGTTGTTTAAATTAAAGTTTGACATCATTAAACACAAATCCATGGCAAATATAGAAATTTATTTCTACAAAAGTCGGTGTTGACTGTAAATGTAATGTAATGCAAACGTTAATAAATTATTTCTTTAGAAAAAGTTTATCAGAATAGTCAAAATACAGTAACGGGCCGTTAAAACTTCCAGCCAAGGGTACATCATACGAAGAACGAATGTTGAAATTGAACCGGTAATTTTCTCCACTTTTTCCTATGGTCACGGTACCACCTGTAAATTCTAGGGTTGCTGGTGGGCTATCCTTAGTATATGATTGGTTTAGAAGTAGTTGTGCCTTGATAATCGAGTCGTTTGCCAGATTATAAACCCCCTCGATACTGGCCCCGTCTTTCCACAATTCCAACGAAACTACCGTTCCTGTGCCGTCTAACGACAGGTTTCCATTCTGGTACAGCACTTCTATTTCCTTAGAGTAAAGGTACACGTTAGTGAAGTATTTTCCTTCAATAAGGCCATAGTATTGTTGCAGGCCGGTCTTCATGTCGTAGGTGGCTCCGTTAAACGTAATTGTTCCGCCAACCTGTGAGTCTTGGTTGTCATTCTTTTCATATGTTTATAATTTTTCGGTTTACGGCCATATGGAACTTCATGCCGAC
>JBBISE010000232.1:0-4519 GCA_037441445.1 Salinivirgaceae bacterium | reverse complement strand
TAGTAGCAGCCGTGCTCCAATGGTATATTCCTTGAATTTGGCATAAGAGTTAAATTTTTTCTTTAATATCACTGACAGGGTTTAAAACCCTGTCAGTGATATGTTTTATGGTTTATCTAAATAATTGGCTTACCGTTTACCTCAACAATATTGCCGAGTCTATCAACTTTTATTTTCCAGCAAACATCCTTAATCATAATACCATCAACAGAACGCTCCATTTTATTTAGAGGCGAAAATTCAACTTTATTTAAAATAGGAATTGAAATTTCATTTCTTACAAACATACATTGAACTCCTGTGCAACTTACCATTTTGTAAATCCTCTTTAGTTGTTCTTCACTAATATTTGAAAAATTTACCGAATTAGGGTTATCCAAATCATCAGCAGATGGTACATAAACCAAATCGTTTGGTGACAAATGGAATAGCAACTTATCGCCCTTCTCGTTGTATTCGGGTACAGAGGTTAATCTTTGTTTTTGTCTTTCGATAACTACATTAAGAGGTATCGTTTCGTAACTACGTTCGCCCTTTTCGTTTTGGTAAATGGCAAAAAACAAGTTTGTGCCTTTTGCTGCCTCAACATATTTCGACCTTTTGTTTCCAGTTTGTCCTAAAATGAACTTACTGCCTACCTCAAAGATTCTTGCCTTGTAAATTGGCTTATGCTTTTTACCGTCATTAAAAAACTCGATGTTCCTGTTCATTTCCTCAAGTCCTTCTGGAGTAAATGCTACTTCTGGGTTATTTTCTTTACTTGCAAGATAATTTTTTAAAATCTTCTGAATCCCAGTGTCAGTAATCGATTCAATTGTTTTAATGTCGAAAGTAGTATCAATATTTTTTCTTGTTGCCGTTAGCACTTTATCTTTTGGAACTTTTATCCTTGATAGTTTTACTTCTCCCGAAACAGTATCCTTATGCATTGGTTTACGAATAGCCCAACTTTCTCCTTTGGTTTGATGAGCTAACTCTTTGATTTTTTTACCGTTTTTCTCAATAAACTTTTCGTACTTATTGGTTGTTTTATTGATTACACGTAGATTTTGCTTGAAACTTACCACAACCTTTTCTAGTACATCCTTGGCTTCTTTGGTAAAATTATCCCAAGGTTTCAAAAAATCTGTTGGAATTTCCTTCTCAACTCTAACTCCTGTTTTGGAATCTGTAAATGCTTTTTTCTCAAATTTTCGAAGTTTCCTATTAAGGTCGAATCGTTCTTTTGAATTGGCATGCTTGTTATTGAGCAAGTTTACATGATTTCGGGATGCACAAGCAATAACCAATGCATCGAGAGCATGATGGCGGTGGTCTATTCGTTTTTTCTGAAATCCCTTCGATAATTCAATGGGAACCGTAGGAATAACCTTATTGTTAGTATTTTTAGCGGTAAAATTCTCGCTATTTGTTAGTTGGTTCATACGCTCGAAACGTGGTAAAATCAAATCGTTCCAAACGCCTTCCAGCCCCCAGTCCTGACGAAGTAACGCAGTAATCTTACCATTTACCGTTAGCAAGTTTTTTGAGTTTACACCATCATCATTCTCATTGGCTCGAACAATATTTGAAAGAATATTTGAAATGTATTTACTTATGTAGCGAGTGTCGTTGAGCTGCCGCTCAATCATCTTTTCAGGTATTTCTTCAAGCAACAGCTTATTTCGCTTTGTTCTGTTCTGCGAATAATTCTTTTTCACAAAATCAATATATTCTTCTTCGCTGAAAATTTTAACACTTCTACCAAAGCCTGTCTCTATAATCTCGCCACGATGATTCTTAATAAATTCCAAACCCAATTGATTGTCCTTGCATTTATTAACAACTGATTCGCAAATAACCTTGTTACTTAACGCATCATCGAAATATCGACTCTGAGGAATAATGTGCTCAATCTCGTACTCAGCTGTAAATAATTTACTTAAAGGAATCATTTGTCCTGTATATGGTGAGCGATATTTTTGCTCTAACCATAGTTTGTATCGTTGGAGTTCCGATTTAGTAGGTTGTGCCGTTTTACTAATCTTGATAATATCTTCTGGAATTTTCTCACCAGAACTAAGTGCCCCTTCCTCGTATAACTTAAGAATTTCATGTTGAACCGGCGAATACGGACGAACATCGTTGACAAAAAGACTACCATCCGAGTTTTCTTTTAATTCAGCAATTAAAGCTTTTATCCGAAGATTTGTATTTTCGTTCGCAGAAACCTGTTCTGTTAATCGCTTGCGTTCATCAGCAGTATTTTTCATTTCACGACCTAATTCAACATGAATTTCATTGAAAAAGCCCTTTGCTCCATTTCCATGTTTAAGCCAAATGTCTTTTACTACACGCAGAGTTTCCAATACAACCTGCTCAACAATTGGATTGCGTAGTGAGTGCTGTTTGAATTCTTTCAGAAAACCATCCAAATCGTTAACCGAATTCCACATATTAGCATTGCTTGCCTCTGAATGACGAACGTAAACAATGTACTGTGCCAACCATAATTGCAACCCCTGAAAATCGGTTTCTTCTTTTAAATTGATCGCTTTTTCGCGAACACGATTCTTTATGTCATCATCGTATTCACCTGTAATTATCTTGTTAACCCGACTTTGAGTTTTTGTGTCAATTAAATTCCAATCCCAGTATTTCCCTAAACGCATAAGGGGCAAAAGCTTTTTAATGGCTTTCTCAGAATATGCTCCATAATCGCTTTTGAAAGGTGGAAATTTTTTGAAATTTTCCACAAAAGAGTGGTCATCTAAATGGTTCTTTAAAGCGAATGTTTTTAATGCTTTCTCAAATTCGGTTTTATCGGTTACCGAGTAAATGATGTGCCATAGTTCGTACTCTCTCTTGCTAGTTAAAAAATCAGCTGGCACACCTTCTACCTTTGCTAGTCTTCTTCTAATCTCGTAGCCTGTTTCGTTGCAAGGGTATTTTTTCGATTCGTCTTTTACGGAGTCATAAACATAGTTCCAGCGGTACTTTGCAATCTCGTTATTTAAAGATTTTCCCTTTAAGCCTTTTGGCTCAAGCAATAGTTTTAAGATAGCCTTATGATCAACCTCTTTTTGTGTCGTTAAAAATTCAAAAAGTCGTTCTAAATCTTCTTTGCCAGTTATAAACTGTTGGGTTACATCTTTATCATCATCCTTTTGGTGTAATCGTAAATTATACAACCATTGCCAAATTCTAAACTCCTGATACAATGGGTGCGATTTAGGAATGGCTTTCTGATATTCTTTTACGATTTCACCTTTTTCATCCTTGTAGGTTTTGTACTCTAAGGCGCAATGGCCTATGGTAGATTTCTGGCTTTTCAATGGACGTTGATAAAAGATTATGTCTTCTATAAAGAGATGAACAAAATCTCTCTTGTTTAGCAAAAGTTGTTGAGTTTCGTTGCTTCGATACAATTCCCTTACGCAATCGTTGTACAAATCCTCACTTTGTAATTCGGGGTGAAATTTCTTCTGAACGGTTAAAATTGTCCTTAGTTCTTCCTTGTAGAATTTTCTTTCGATGGTTCTAACTAACCTTCCTTTAATTTTTTGATTGGGGTTTTGTAGTAAGGTATCGTATATATAAGTTCCAACGGTCTTATTTAGAAAGGCAATTTCTTGCTCAGTTTTCTTTTTTACTAAAGACCAATCATTTTCTCCAGGTGCGCGGAAGCTTCGCCTTTCGCTTCCTTCTTTATCTTTTTTTATCGTACCATCATCGTTAAGGTCGGTACTTACAATGAAATCGCGAGATTTTCCTAGCCAATTTTCTAAAGAAATCTTACTTGAACGACGATAAACCCATCCGTTCTCCAAATGCAACGAATACCACGTTTCTCCTTTCAGATTGGGTTTTTCATCGGCAATTATGTTAACTACTTTTAATGAATGAAACTCAACTAATTTATTTGGGTTCTCCTCCTCATCCTCACCTCTTAGTTGGTAATATCCTCTTTTTTGATTAAAATTTAAAATTAGCCACGCCAATTCCTCTTTATCAATCTTTTGAGTAATAGCTTTCTTCCTCAAAAAGTAAAGTGTCCAATCGTAGGGTATTTTTTTTCCATTGGTTAAAAGTTGTGGTTGATGCTGCCTGAAATCTTCAAGCATCTCGTTGAACGACTTCTGAAAAATGAAGTTTTTATCACAGTAAGCTAGCTTTGGCTCTTTATCTTCCTTAAACTTACCCAAACGCTTTTCGAAATCAATTTCATCGGTATAGTGTTTTGGTAAAAAGCCCAGTACGTTTAAAACACGGTGTAATCGCTCCCTTCTAAGCAAATAGCGCTCCCGAAGCCTTCTGGTACTTCTAAATCCCGTCCTTTCGGCTGTTTGAGATATTGAGTTACCTCTATCAAATTCTCCGAGTACATCTTGGCTCATTGGAATAATACGACTTCCTAAACCATCAATTTTACATGGTTTTTCATTTTCATTGATAGAAACTAATGCCCAGCCAATGGAATTTGTTCCCAAATCGAGTCCTAAAATTTTTTTCATGATACTTGCATTTTTTTAATTCATAC
>JBBISE010000231.1:0-4548 GCA_037441445.1 Salinivirgaceae bacterium | reverse complement strand
TGTGGGACTACCCTCTCAAAATTCCTCTAATCGCTAATGCGTAATCTGGGATAATAGGGGGAATTGGATTCTTTGCCTCGCGAAGAATTCTGCCATTAAATTTTTCGATTACATCTATGTCCTTTGACAATTACCATTGGTTGTTGCCTCATCATAAGTTTATGCCAAAGGAAGCATATCAGGATTTCATGCAAAACCTCCCCGATTCGCTCCGCTAATGGACAGTCAAATACTTTGATGTTCAAATTCCATAATCGAGAGTCCTGTTTTGTAAAATGAAAATGCGTAAATTGCAGACGTTTCGTAAAAAAATACGCTATGCGCTTCTTTGAAAAACATTTATGGCAGAAGTGGTCATTGATTATTGTTGTTTTGTTATTGAATGTCAATACACTAAAAAATCAATACGCACTCGACGATGCCATCGTAATTACTCAAAACCAACATGTTAAAAAAGGAATCCGTGGAATTTCTGATATTTTTACCACCGATACTTTTCAGGGATTTTTTGGGCAGCAGAAAGATTTGGTCGCCGGAGGACGCTACAGGCCTTTATCGTTGGTCATGTTTGCCATCGAGTATCAGTTTTTTGGGCCAAATCCTGCCATAGGACACCTCATAAACGTTCTACTTTACGCCATTGTTGTACTACTTTTATGGTTGGTTTTATGTCAGTTATTTCCTGATGTTAGCCTCCGATGGGTTATGGTGGCCTGGTTTACTGCTTTTCTCTTTGCTATTCACCCAATTCATACCGAGGCCGTTGCCAATATCAAAGGGCGTGATGAAATTCTGACCTTGTTGTTTGCCCTTCTTGCCTGGAAATCGACTTTAAATTGGATTAAGCATCAGAAAAGTAAACATTTAGTACTATCCGGTTTTTTTCTTTTTCTTGGAAGTCTGAGCAAAGAACATGCTGTCTCGTTCGTCTTTGTAATTCCGTTTTCTGTTTGGTTTTTTAGAAAGGCAAATATTCGCCAAGCCTTTATTGCGTTTGTTCCCTTGTTTCTGGGGGCCCTAGCCTTTGTAATTATAAGGAACAATGTACTTGGTGCTTTTACACTGAACGAGGGTGGCGAACTTATGAACAACCCTTTTGTTGATGCAACAACCGGACAGCGCTATGCAACAATCCTGTTTACTTTCGTTTGGTACCTCAGACTTTTAATCTGGCCACATCCGTTGACATTTGATTACTATCCATATCATGTTCAACTTGTTGAACCTTCTTCGTTACTATTTATTGGTTCTTTTGCTATTGTGCTGACTTTAATTGGATTGGCTGTTTGGGGATTGAAGAAGCGCTACCTGGCTTCTTTTTGGATTTTGTTTTTCTTTGCCACATTTATCCTGATGTCCAACCTGGTATTTACCGTGGGAACATTCATGAATGAACGGTTTATGTTTATTCCATCCCTTAGTTTTGCCTTTGGTGTTGCTTGGTTGATTGTCATATTATTAGAAAAAAAACGAAAAATGGCCCTGTTGCTGATTTCAGTAATTTTCATTCTTTCGGGGTTTAAAACCATAACACGGAACCAGCATTGGTTTGACGACACTACTCTCTTCTCAAACGATGTGAAAATCTCAGTTAATTCGGCCAAAAGCAATACCGTAATGGGAGGAAAGCTATTCGAAGAAGCACAAAAGGTGGCGGATTCTATTAAGCAACGTAAAATCCTGGTTGAAGCGAATCAATATCTCGACAAAGCAATTCAGATTCATTCCAGTTACAACGATGCCCGACTGCTGAAAGGCAATGTTGTTTTTCAGTTACAATCGCCTGAATCAGCCATGGAGTGGTATTTGCAAATATTTAAATCAGCCCCGAAGCATGTTCATGCCTGGCGAAACGCTTTAATCGCCGCCGGTAATATTGGCAATTTTGACAAGAAATTGGAGGCATGGACCGCACTTTATTCTATTGATTCGAATCGATTCGAAGTGGTTTACAATCTGGGACTTATCTATTCCCGTCATAAAAACAACTATGAAAAAGGGACGTTGTTGCTTGAAAAAGCGGTTAAATTGAACCCGAACAACAAGGACGCAATCCGAGACTTAGGGATAACGTATGGAATGTCAGGACAATACGAAAAGTCGGAAAAGCTTCTGATTGATGCTACCAAACGTTTTCCAACCGACGGGCAGTTATTTTACAATTTGGCTATTACGCTGTACAATTTAAAGAAAATGGATGAAGCCCAGGCCGCGTTCGACAAAGCTTCACAACTCGATAAGAGTATAAAACCTGTAAAAATAAATCAGTAGAAATCATGAATGACAACATCTTATATCACCTTTGTTTGGAAAAATTTGGTGAAATACCTGCAAAGTCTGAAAAGTTGCCTCAAAGCGGATCAGATCGACAGTACATTCGCCTGTTTCTGCGCGGTAAAACAGTGTTGGGTGTTTGTAATCCAAATGTTTCTGAAAATAGGGCATTTATCAATCTTTCAGCAACATTTCGGAAACAAGGGTTGGCTGTTCCCGAGGTTCATTGCTCTGATGAAAGCGGGCAATATTATCTTTGTTCGGATCACGGAGATACAACCCTTTTCCATTTGTTACAGAACCCTGTCAATGATGGAAGCAATGCCGATGTTATTAATTATTTTTCTTTGGCAATTAAACAGTTAGTAGGATTTCAATTGTCGTATTTGAATGATAATAAATTATTTGATTATTGCAACGAACCTCGTCAGTTCCATCAACGTTCGGTAATGTGGGATTTGAATTACTTCAAATATAATTTTCTGAAGTTAACGGGGGTTTCTTTTGATGAAAACGCCTTACAAGATGAATTTGAAAAGATAGCCGGTCACGTTTCATCCATTGCACTTCAGGGTTTTATGTACCGTGATTTTCAATCGCGCAATATTATGGTTGAGCAACAAAACCTTGTATTTATTGATTTTCAGGGTGGACGTCGTGGCCCTTTACAGTACGATGTTGTCAGTCTGCTTTGGCAAGCCCGGGCAAATTTATCAACGGAGGCTCGTAAGTCGCTTATTGAAATTTATTTACAGGAACTTGAAACAAAACTTCCCGGAAAGCGACAGGTTTTTCTAAACGATTTTGAAATTGTACTTCTTTTACGTTTAATTCAGGTTCTGGGAGCCTACGGCTTCAGGGGATTGTATGAGAAAAAAGTTCATTTTATTAAAAGCATACCGATGGCAATTAAGCAATTGTCCGAGTGTTTCTCTACTTCCAATTTAGCAGACGAATATCCCGAGTTGAATCATTGTGTAAAGCAACTTATAAATACCCAGCAAAACAATCACGCCCAAATATCAGGATTAACGATTCATGTGTGCAGTTTTTCGTTCCTGAATGGTAGCTATCCCAATGACATGTCAGGCCATGGAGGAGGATATGTGTTCGATTGTCGCGGACTGCCCAATCCAGGAAGGCTAGAAGGGTATAAGCATTTCACCGGTAAAGATAAGAAGGTGGCTGACTATTTAAAATTGTACGACGAAGTTGAAATATTCCTCGAATCAGTTTACAAAATTATTGAAAAACATGCCACCACCTATGAAAATAAAGGGTTCTCGACACTGAATGTATCCTTTGGTTGCACTGGCGGACAACACCGTTCGGTATATTGTGCCGAGGAAATGAACAAGCGACTGATGTTTAACGGATTTAACACCACATTATGGCACAGAGAATTTCCAACAATTTGACAGCCTTTGTATTGGCAGCAGGCATAGGTAGTCGATTGGGCCGAATTACCCACGAAAAACCAAAAGCCCTGGTCGAATTTGGCCAACGTCCCATGATTGATTTTTTAATGGAAAAACTCATTGTTCAGGGGTTCTCGGATTTTGTGTTTAATCTACATCATCACGCCGACATGTTAAAGAATTATTTATTGGAGAAGTACGGTAATCAGACATTATCTTTCAGCGACGAAACCCTGGAACTGCTCGATACCGGCGGGGCTATCAAGCATGCCCAAAGTGTACTATCCGGGAAGGGTGATTTTTTAGTGCATAATGTGGATGTTGTGCTCCCGTTTAATCCACTGGAAATGATTGATATGCATATTTTCTCACAAAGCGTTATGACTTTGGCCGTCTCGGACAGAAAGTCCACAAGAAAGTTGTTATTTGATACCAACAACCATTTGTGCGGCTGGACAAATCTGGAAACGGGGCAGGTGCGACACGGACAAAACTACACACCAAATCATAAAGCTTTGGCATTCAGTGGCGTTCAGTGGGTTTCGCCGGAATATTTCGACTGTGAAACTCATACCGGACGGTTTAGCGTTATTGATTCGTGGTTGAGTATGTGCCATTATAAACCCATTGTTGCTTATGAGCATCCCAGCGAAGGTTGGTTTGATTTAGGTACAGAAAGTAAAATCAGAGAAGCGGAAACAAAACTCGGATTTACCCATGAAACGTCCACGATTGAATAATTATTAAATCACACAAGGGAATGATTATTCAATCGTGGTAAGTTCCATATGACCTTAAACTGAAAAATTATAAACATATGAAACGTCCACGATTGAATAATTATTAAATCACACAA
>JBBISE010000230.1:0-4583 GCA_037441445.1 Salinivirgaceae bacterium | reverse complement strand
TGATAATCAGTGGTTGATTTTTGTGGCCATTATGGGGTGCACAAAACAGGAAACACAGGCTCAACAGGTATTCAACGTCAATCCTGATCCCAATGGCACGCCCTGGATGATTGGAGGGCTTCTGCCATATAGTGCTGAGGAGCAAGCAAAGATGGATGCTATACCAGCGTTGGTACTTACTCCCCAATCAATTCAAACACCATTACCCGCCGCCGTTGATAATTCGCAGCAAATCTTTTTCCCGCCCATCACTGATCAAGAACCTTACGGTAATTGTGCGCAAGTTTCAGCTGTTTACTACACTTATACATACGAAGTAAACCGGTTACGCGGTACTCCAGCCAACAGTGATTTGCTATTACAAAATCAGTTTCCTGTCAATTATACTTATGCATATTTGAATGGTGGAGATAGTTTAGCAGGGACAACAATAGGTAGTGGGCTTGATATTATAAATGATTGTGGGATACCAACAGCCGAAGAGTGGGGCGGAATCTATGGACCTAGCAAACGCTGGATGACTGGGTATGATAAATATGAAACCGCCATGGCAAACAAATGGAAAATCAACATGAATAAAATAAATGTAAGCACATTAGATGGATTGGAGGTATTAAAACATTGGTTGAACGACCATGGCAACGGTTCCCCGACAGGAGGGATTGCCGTTTTCTCTACGCATGTCATTTGGCCACCAGAACTTGGCACCATCCCGGCGAGCAGTCCGGAAAGTGGGAAGACATATCTGAAAAGGTGGGGACAATATGGGGGTCATTCCATGACCGTAGTGGGGTACAACGACAATATATTGTGCGAAGTATATGATTACCAAACCGACACCTATGTCAATGAATATGGAGCCATGAAAGTTGCCAATTCGTGGGGTAGTATTTGGCCTACAATGAATGATGGCGGCTTCTTTTATATTCCTTACCGGTTGTTTCGCGGAATTCATTTAGGTGAGGCTTTAGGAATGACCTTAGAAGAACCAGCAGACCCAAAATTCACAATGAATATTAAAATGCAACACAGCCGAAGGATGTACGCAAATCTGTTTACTGGCACCTCTAATGCGCAAAATGCCTCGAGTCCAACCAATGTGCAAAACTACAGGAGTTACAAATGGGAAGAAGATGAGAATGGAGGAAGATTATGGATGCAGGGCGTAAATGCAAACCCGATAGAAATATCGCTTGATATGACTTCTATTACAAAAGGCCGATGGTTGAACAAATTTTATTTTGGGATTTCAAGCCCACAAGAGTCTGGAATTGGAATGGGCGAGGTAATAGAAATATCCATAAATGATTATAACACCCCCGATGGCACACCTATAACAATAAACTATTCAGGCACATTACCTTATTATTTTATTTCTAACGGGACAACACTTTATTTCCCCATTGAATATGAGTATATTTCTTCTACAATTTCGACACCGGTTGTATTAGACAGATCATTGGTTATCGAAAAAGACATTACAATTGCCCCTGGAGGTTCACTTACCGTCGAAAATGGTGGTGAACTACTATTCCTCAATTCGGATTTGATAATTGATTATCCGACAAAAATCGTTGTCAAACCAGGTGGGAAAATCATTTTTGATAATTGCCATATCAAACCGCACCGGATTGCACAATGGGAAGGCATTTTCCTCCAAGGCAACCCCAACGCCCCACAGACCGAGGAAAACCAACCGGTAGTAGAACTGCGCAATGGTTCCATCATCGAAAATTCGGTATATGGCATTTATGCCGGAAATCTTGAAAATCAGGGGCTGTCGGGTGGCGGAATAGTTAGAATTGAAGAAGCCCAGTTTGTTAATAACGTTTCGGGCCTAACGCTGATGCCCTTCCGCAACCTTTGCCCCAACACAGGTACCGAACTTTCTAACCAGTCTTGGGTTCGCTCTTCGACATTTTCAACCAACCGCGAGATTGTCAACCTGAACCAATTGCCCTACGCCCACGTGCACCTTTCGGGCGTTAAAGGCGTTAGCATTGAAGGCAACGTTTTCGAAAACACCGATTATGAAAGGTTTGACACCCGCGAACGTGGATGTGGCGTGTTGTTGACAGGTGCCGGAGCTATAATTAAAGACATTGACCCGCGCAACCCCAACATTTTCCGGAACTTAACCACGGGTGTCGAAGCTGTGACAACCCCCGAAAGTCAAAAATTGAAAGTAGAAGGGAACATGTTCGAAAATTGTGCTACTTCTATCTATGTCGATGGTTCATTTGGCTCGTCCCTCGCTCTGAACACCATTTCCATGTCGGGGGAAAGCCGTCATGGAATATATATCACCAATTGTGACAATTATACGATAGAGGAAAACACCATTACAGGAAAAAACACCGGGTTTGGCATTGTTGCGGTCAATACCACTGCCCGCACCGAACTGTATAAAAACCAGGTGAGTAGCCTCGATTTTGGCATCTACGCCGACAACAATCCACACCTGCGGTTGGTTTGTAATAATTTTGCCGATAACGCGCAGCATGTTTTTGCTGCCAACAACGGTATTGCCCGGACTCACGGTTCGGGACAATTGTCGTCGGGCAACACGTTTATGCCTGAATGTTACGGTTATGAAACTGAAATACAGGTTTTCAACATGTCCAGCACCGTGTCCTATTACTACACGTTTGGCAATTTGCCCGAGGAACCGTTGTGTTCGTCGTCCATGGTAAGGTTGTTTGCGACCTCGGCACAAAACTCATGTCCATCGCGGTATAGTAGCGGGCATCTACCAGAAGAAGACCTGTTAATGACCCTGAAAAGCACCATTACCGGACAGGAAGCCGAACTCGCCGTGTTGGTTGACGGTGGCAATACCCAAAAGACCGTCATCGCCATTGAAACCGTTCAAGAAGGCCAGGAAATCAACCTCATGTCCGACCTGTTGGACAAATCGCCGTTCTTGTCGGAAGAGGCGTTGGTAAAAACAGCCGTAGAAGAAGATGTTTTGCCCGCCATTATTGTAGCCAACGTGTTGGAAGCCAACCCACAGGCGGCAAAATCCGTAGAGGTGCAAACAGCATTGGACAACCGTGCTAATCCTATGCCCGACTATTTACGCCAGTTAATTGACCAAGGTTTGGATGTGGTTTCGGCCAAAGAAGAGCTGGAAATGGCTCTGGGCGAAAACAAAATGCTGAAAGAGCAGGTTTTGTCCGACATCATTACAGCGTACCTCAACGACCAAACCACTGACCGCTCCGCCGATGCCGAAGCCTTGATGTTGGTCGAAAACAGCGCACCGTATGACTATTTGATGGTAAACCGCTATTTGTCCACCAACCGTATGACGGAAGCACAAACCTTGTTCAACGCCATGCCCGGCAAATATGGTTTTAGCGATGCCCAAATGGTTGAATACAACCAAATGGCACAGATAGTTGCTATTCATGTTGCCCTCGGCCACGACAACTACTTCGAACTCAATGCCGAACAAAAAGCCCAACTTTACCTGTTAGCCGAAGATGGAGCAACCCGCGCCGGAGCCCTTGCCCGAGGTATTTTGGTGTTGGTGGATAGAGCAGAATTCCCCGTTCCTGAAATTACCATTCCCGAAGGTGGAAACAAAAGCCAGCGAATTCCAACAGAAGAAAAGCCGGTGTTCTCCTTTACCGTTCAGCCCAACCCGGCCAACGACTATTTTGTGGTGGAATACAACCTGGCAACCAAAGATTTTGAAACAGCCGAACTGCGTTTGTTCAACAATGCAGGAAAACAGGTTTACCAACAAAAACTGACGAAACAGGCGTTCCAGTTGCTCATTACCACCGAGCAATTCGAGCCCGGCATTTACCTTTGCCTTTTGTACAAGGACAACAAGGAAATTGCCGCCAACCCATTGGTCATAAAACCAAACCAACTAACCAATCCGCACGCCGTTGAGCATGCCGAACAGTTGTTGGAAGGACAACAGTTTTTCCTTGTCTATCCAAACCCAACAACCGTGGATGTAACCGTTTGCAGCAGTCGCACCGAAAATTACACCATCGAGGTGTATGACGAGCGTGGACAGGTTGTCAACCGCCTGGCAAAAGTTGCGGCCACCAACACCATTAACACCCGCGGCTTGAAACCCGGCGTTTACCACGTTCGTTTGTTGGAAAACGGGAAGGTTGTTGAGACGGTGAAATTGGTAGTTCAGTAGGTTTTTAGGGGTTTAGGTGTTAGGGGATTAGGTGTAGGGCTAATGGCCTATAATCCGGAAACCTTGGCACAAAATCCAGAAACCAGACTGAGGGCTAATGCCCAATTCAAGAGCATTTGATCTGGGGCTGTCCAAAAAGTCATAAATCGACGTCATTGCGAGGAGGAACGACAAAGCAATCAACTTATTATCAGGCTCATTAGATTGCTTCACTGCGTTCGCAATGACAAATCGGGGACTTTTTAGACATCCTCATTAAAATAGGTTCATTTGGCTTTAGCCATAAAACAAGAAATAGAATTAACCCTGGCTGAAAAGCTGGGGTTGTTTTTTTGTAGGGGCTGTCTAAAAAGACTAGACAGTCTTTTTTTTTTGTTAAAAAAATTGAATGTAAAAACATATATATCAATATTATTTA
>JBBISE010000229.1:0-4585 GCA_037441445.1 Salinivirgaceae bacterium | reverse complement strand
TGTGGGACTACCCTCTCAAAATTCCTCTAATCGCTAATGCGTAATCTGGGTTTAGAGCATCCTCAAAGATTTTTTGCTCAATCGTTCCCAATTGCATACCATTTGACAGAAACTGCAGCGACGATATTTCAAGAGTATTTGACTGTTCACTTTCATCGACCTGTTCAGTTCCACAGGAATAGGACAAGAAAATGGCTAACAAGAGGTAGGGAATGTGCTTTAGCGTTTTCATAGGGTTCTATTTTGACAAAAAGTTAAGTTCGAGGGTTACGTTGGTATATTCAAGCAGATTTGTTAAATAATCGAGCTTTATTTGAAGGGCGGTTTCGGTGCTGGTGGCAAATTTCAAAAAATCGATTTCGCCATTTTCGAAACTTAACCTGGCCGAGCGCAGTATTTCATTGTACAGACTGCTGCCATTTTCGTAATAGTGTTCTATTAATTCTTTAAGCTTTATGTGTTTGTTTATCAGCTCCTTTTGCTTAACAGTCATTAGCGTTTGCTCGTATTCTGTAAAAATGATATCGGCATTCATGGCAATTTCAGCGGCTTTTATTTTCGCTTTCTGCGCTTTAAAAAACAGAGGTATTGAAATCCCAGCCTCAAATCCATGATACCTTTTGGCATTGTCATGGAAATTTGTTCCCAAAAAATAGTTTATCGAAAAGTCGGGCAGCAGTCTGTTTTTCTCAACACGGATATTTGCTCGGCTCAGGGCTTCCTGATTTTTCAACCACAGCATAAATGGCGATGAATCAATTGACATTGGGGAAAGTTTCAACTCCTCAATTTCTGGTGCTACGGTAAACGAACTATCAATGCCCATTAACGCTTTTAAACGTTCGGTTGCACTTTCCAGATTGTACTTTATTTCAGTAAATTGGTTTTTTACTTGTCTTTGCCTGGCCTGCATGGTTAGAAGATCAAGATTGCTTATGTCACCCCCGCGGTTTCGGAGCGTAGCACCCTGCAGAATACTGACATACAAGCTATCTATGTTCCGGAAAATTTTAAGTTTCTCGTTAATAATCTGAATTTCAACATAATTTAAGGTTACTTTTTTAATAAGATTTTCAGATTGGATTTTTAGTTCGGCATTGGCAAGGTCATACTCAATTTTTTTCGCATTATTCTGTGCACTATAAAGAGTTGGAAAACTAAAATCTTGTGAAACGCCCCACACTTTTAGCGGATGGTTGTTTTCTGCTACGTTATTCTGGTCGGTGCCAAAATAAAAGGCCGTTTTATCAATGGTGAACGAAGAAGAGATCAGAGCTTCTTGTTCGTCGGCCCGGAATGCGTAGGCTTTTATTTCTTTGTTGTTCTTCAGAGCAATGTTTATAGCCTCATCGAGTTTTAAATGGTTGCCTTGTGCCATAGCGCCTAGCGATGGAATTAGCGCAACAAAAATAAAGATGCACTGTTTTGACCGGATAAACCTAAGAGGAAAGAACTTTATACCCACAACATCGTAGAAAATTTCGAACATCAGGGGCAGGGCAATCATGGTGAGCATGGTGGATGTAAAAAGGCCTCCAATGACCACGGTTGCTAAAGGTCGTTGCACCTCGGCACCAGCACCGGTTGAAATTGCCATGGGCAAAAATCCCATGGCGGCAGCACCGGCAGTGAGCATAACAGGTCGTAACCTGTCCTTTGTACCCTGGATGATTAAATCGCGCATGCAAGTTGCCCCATTGTGCTTTAACTCTTTTAAATGTTCAATAAGCACAATTCCATTGAGTACGGCAATTCCAAACAAAGCAATAAACCCAACACCTGCCGATACGCTGAAAGGCATTCCCCGAATCCAAAGGAGCAATACGCCTCCTACGGTTGCTAAAGGAATAGCTGTAAAAATCATGATTGCATCTTTCAGGGATTTGAATGCAAAGTGAAGGAAAATAAAAATGAGTAAAAGAGCAACCGGAACGGCAATCAACAAGCGGTTTGTGGCATTCTGTAAATTCTCAAATTGTCCCCCATAAGCAATGTAGGTTCCCGGCCTTAAGGTTACGTTCTTGGTCACCTTGGTCTGTATATCCTTCACAACCGACTGAAGATCGCGGTTGCGGACATTAACGCTAACCACAACACGACGATGGGTGTTTTCTCTCGAAATCTTTGCCGGCCCTTCGGCGTATTGTATGTTGGCCAGTTCTGACAATGGAACCTGACTGCCGTTGGGTATAGGAACCCTGAGTTGTTGTATGTTGTTGATGTCGGTTCTGCTTTGTTTATCGAACCTTACGACCATGTCAAAGCGCTTTTCGCCTTCAAAAACCACCCCGGTGGCCTCGCCACCAAAGGCCGCAGCAACATATCCATTCAGCGTTTTTATATCCACTCCATATTGCGCTGTCTTTGCCCGGTTATATTCAATTTTGATTTGTGGAAGTCCGGCAGTTTTTTCCAGAATCACATCACTAGCTCCGGGAATTCCCTCAACCAACCCTTTTATTTCAAGGGCCTTTTTATCAATATACTCCAAGTCATCGCCAAAAATTTTTATGGCAATGTCGGAACGAACACCGGTAATGAGCTCGTTAAAACGCATTTCAATGGGCTGAGTAAACTCATATTCAATGCCCGGTATCACAGAAAGGGCCTCTTTAAATTTATCGGCCAGCTCTTCCTTGTTTTGTGCACTTGTCCAGGTATTGCGTGGTTTAAGTTTAATAATCATGTCAATCTCCTCCATGGACATGGGATCGGTGGGTACTTCGGCTGCGCCTATCCGGCTGACAATTTTATCAACTTCAGGAAAGTTTTGGATCAGAATCTGTTCCATTTTGGTTGTTGTCTCCACCGTTTTAGTCAGAGAGGTTCCCGTTTTCAACACGGGTTGAATAACAAAATCGCCCTCGTCTAACGTGGGGACAAATTCTCCCCCTATTCTAGTAAAAAGAAAAGCCGTGAACATCAACGAAATCAGGGCAGCCCCCAGAACTATTCGCTTATGTGCACAAGACCAATGAATTGCAGGGGAATACGATTTATGGGCGAGGTTCATGAACCAATCCGAAATGTTTTTCTTTTGCCGTTTTGAAGGTCTTAGGAACAACGACGAGGCCACAGGCAGCCATGTCAAACCCATTATCATGGCTCCAATTATGGCAAAGCAAAACGACAATGCCATTGGCTTGAACATCTTTCCTTCAACGCCCGTTAATGAAAGGATAGGAATGAATACTATCAGAATAATAATTTGCCCGAAAATGGCCGATTTCATCATTTTGGAAGCCCCTTCGAACGAAATTGCGTCCATAACCGTTGAGCGCTCATCGCTGCCGGTCGATTCTATCTCTTTCCTTTTAACGGAAATCTTAAGGGCAATAAATTCGACTATAATTACGGCTCCGTCAATTATTATCCCAAAGTCCAGTGCTCCAAGGCTCATTAGGTTGGCATCAATACCAAAAATGTACATCATGGCAATGGTAAAAAGCAATGAAAGGGGTATCATGGAGGTAATGACCAATGCCGAACGAAGGTTCCCCAGAAGTAAAATAACAGTGAGCATTACAATTATTGCACCCAGGATTAAATTTTCTACTACGGTGAAGGTCGTCTTGGCAACCAATTCGCTTCTATCGACAATGGGATTGATGTATATTCCTTCGGGAAGGTTTTTCTGAATCTGGGCAACCCGGTTTTTAACCTCGGCAATGACCTCTTTCGAATTTGCATTCTTAAGCATCATAACCTGTCCCAGAATTGTTTCTCCTTTACCGTTTGCAGTAATGGCACCGTATCTGTTGGCGTGTCCAAACTGAACGTTAGCCAAATCTTTTACTAGGATGGGTATTCCGTTGTTGTTTTTTACAACAATATTTTCAATATCGCTGATGGTCTTCACCTGGCCATCGCCACGGATAAAATAACTTTGGTTTGTTTTTTCAATATACGAGCCCCCTGAAATGGTGTTGTTGTTCTCTAACGCGGAAAAAACCTCCATTAACGTTACGTTCAAGGCTGCCAAACGCGACGGATTCAGGGCTACTTCATACTGTTTCAGGTATCCACCCCAACTGTTAATTTCCACTACCCCGTTAATGCCCGATAAGCGGCGCTTTATAACCCAATCCTGAATTGTCCGGAGGTCGGTGGCTGAATACTTGTTTTCAAATCCCTCGCGTGTGTCGAGTGTATATTGATAGATTTCGCCCAATCCGGTTGTTATGGGCCCCATTTCAGGTTCACCAAAACCCTCCGGAATCTTTGCTACGGCACTTTTAATTTTTTCGGAGATAAGCTGACGTGGCAGATAAGTCCCCACATTGTCATCAAAGACAATGGTAACCAGGCTTATCCCGAATTTTGAAATGGAGCGGATTTCAATCACCCCCGGCAGGTTGGCCATTTCCATTTCAACGGGAGCTGTAATGTACTGCTCAATTTCCTGTGTTGATAGATTCCCCGAGGTTGTAATTACCTGAACCTGATTGTTTGTTATGTCGGGTACGGCACCCACTGAAATTTTAAACACAGAATAGAATCCAAAGGCGGCAACCGTAAGTGTAAAAAGAATTACTGGGGTATGCACATAAAACATATGAAAAAAGATAGTAAATTTGGGGATTAT
>JBBISE010000228.1:0-4603 GCA_037441445.1 Salinivirgaceae bacterium | reverse complement strand
AGTCGGCATGAAGTTCCATATGGCCGTAAACCGAAAAATTATAAACATATGAAAAATTATAAACATATGAAACTTACCACTATTGAATTCATAAATCGACGAAGTCAATAAGCATCCCCTCGTATGATTTATAATTGTTCAATTGTGGACGTTTCATCTGTTTCCCCTTTTTAATAATTGGCAAAAATAGCGCAATTTCAATAAAAACAATTCCCCCTGTATTTGAATTTTGTAACCCCAAATAAATCCCTTTTTTTATCTTTGCACTACAAATTCAAACAGCACAACTAACTCGAAGAAAATATGATACACGAAAAGCTCCTAAATCCAAAAAGCATTGTTGTTGTTGGTGGTTCCGACGATATTCAGAAACCAGGCGGTAAAGTCCTGAAAAACCTTATTGATGGCAACTTCAAAGGTTCGCTTTATGTGGTAAACCCCAAATTAGACATCGTACAGGGAATCAAAGCCTTCCGCGATGTAAAGGATTTGCCCGAAGTCGATTTGGCCATTTTGGCCATTGCCGCCAAATTCTGCCCCGACACAGTCGAAACGTTGGCAAAAGAGAAAGGGACACGTGGTTTTATTATTTTATCAGCCGGGTTTAGCGAGGAGAGCGAAGCGGGCGCACAATTGGAGCACAAAATTGTGGAAACCATCGAAAGCGTTGGCGGAAGCCTGATTGGGCCAAACTGCGTGGGCTTGTTGAACCGCAATCATTGTGGCATTTTCACAACCCCAATCCCGAAACTCGACCCACAGGGCGTTGATTTTGTATCCGGATCGGGTGCCACCGCCGTGTTCATTATGGAATCGAGTGTGCCTAAGGGCTTGAAATTCAATAGTGTTTATTCGGTTGGAAACAGTGCTCAAATTGGTGTTGAAGATATTATTAAATATTTGGATGAAACCTATGTCGAAGGCGAATCGTCGAAGGTAAAGCTGTTGTATGTGGAAAGCATCGAAAAACCCGATGTGCTGGTAAAACACGCCTTGTCGTTGGTAAAAAAAGGATGCCGTATTGCGGCCATTAAATCCGGAGGATCGGAAGCCGGAAGCCGTGCTGCATCGTCGCATACCGGAGCGTTGGCAAGCAGCGATTTGGCTGTGGAAGCCCTTTTCCGTAAAGCCGGAATTGTGCGTTGCGGAGGACGCGACGAACTAGCCACCGTAGCTTCCATTTTTATGCACCCCGAACTGAAGGGGAAAAACGTGGCCATCATAACCCACGCCGGTGGTCCAGCCGTAATGCTGACCGACTCGCTGAGCAACGGCGGGCTCGAAATTCCCCACATTGAAGGCGAGAAAGCAAAAAAACTGCTCGAGAAACTGTTTCCGGGTTCATCCGTGGCCAATCCCATTGACTTTTTAGCTACCGGAACCGCCGAACAGCTTGGCCACATTATTGATGCCTGCGAAAACGATTTCGACAACATCGATGCCATGGCCGTCATTTTTGGCAGCCCCGGATTGTTCCCTGTTTATGATGTTTATGATTTGCTGCACGAGAAAATGAAAACGTGCAAAAAGCCCATATATCCCATATTGCCATCGGTCATTAACGTGAAAGATGAAATTGATGCGTTCATAGCTAAAGGCCGCATCAACTTCCCCGACGAGGTGACGTTTGGAAATGCTCTTTGCAAAGTTTTCAATACTCCCAAACCACAACTCGATCCCTCATTCAAGGTTGCTGTTGACGTGAAAGCCATTCGCACCTTGGTTGACAACGCTTCAAACGGATATCTGTCGCCCGACGATGTTCAGAAACTGTTGGATGCTGCCGGAATTAACCGCGCCGGTGAGGCCGTAGTCACCAACCGAAACGATGCAGCCCAAAAAGCCACCGAACTTGGCTTTCCGGTGGTCATGAAAGTGGTTGGCCCGGTTCACAAATCGGATGTTGGCGGCGTTGTGCTCAACGTGAAAAACGTGGAAACCGTTCAGTCGGAATTCGACCGAATGATAAAAATTAAAGACACCACAGCCATTCTCATTCAGCCTTTGCTCAGCGGAACCGAACTTTTTGTGGGTGCCAAGCGTGAAGACAAATTCGGGCACATGGTACTTTGCGGCATGGGCGGAATATTTATCGAAGTGTTGAAAGACGTGCAAAGCGATATTACACCCATTTCCCAGAACGAAGCCCTTTCCATGATTAAACGCCTTCGGAGTTACAAGATTTTCCAGGGTGTTCGCGGCCAGGAACCCATTAGCGAAGCTAATTTTGCCACCATCATAACCAAAGTTGCTGCTTTGTGTCAGGCTGCTCCCGAAATCTTCGAAATGGACTTGAACCCCTTGCTGGGCAAAGGCGAGAAGATTGTGGCGGTGGATGCACGGATACGAATTGAGAAGTAATGAATAAAACTCATGTAACGCTCATAGCCAATACAATAGACTCAAGCGAGTTTGATTTTGTAGAAAGCAACTCATTGTTTATGCGAGATCCTTCGCTCCGTACCTGCGCTCAGGATGACGAATTCGTCATGGATTAAAGTGGGATGAAGAATGGCGGCGAAGCCGCCATTCTTCATCCCCTTGTTCCTCGACACTTCGACTGTCATCCTGAGCGTAGCGAAGGATCTCATCTGAAAAATGTTTCTTTAAATAGTACAAATTTAGTGAAACCCCAAAAAAATGAATACGATCAAATCCCACTGGCAAAAACTCACCCCAACCGAGAAACTCTTTGTGGGTGTAATCGTTATACTGATTGTAGGAATTCTAATACGCTTGCCTTTCGTCATTGACGGCGTGAAACATGGAATTGATATCTTCTTTAAAAACAAATGAGAAGTAAAATTCTTTTGGGTCAAAGCACAATCCACCCTTCGACTCCGCTCAGGGTGACGTTGGTCATACTGAGCGAAGTCGAAGTATGTTATTAATGTATAAAACCAATAAATATGTTTACAAACCCCCAAATGCAAAAAGAAATTCAGCGCGAGCAAAAGATTGCCCGTCAGTTCATTATCGCCATAGTCATGATTTTGCTGGTGGCGTTTAATGTTGGCCTTTACATGCATGTTCGCATGGCCGATTGCGGCGAGATGTTGCCTCTTTCCTACAAAGTCCAGGCAGCCTTTATTCCGCTGTTGTTGGGGCTTATGGCTTTGTATTTTTTTCGCTTGCACCGGAAAAATATTCAACAAATAAAGGACGGGCATCGTCCTGAGGATAAGTCCGTTTAACGGTTTTTATGTCAGCAAACCAAAAAATCTGGATTCATACCGGATATGATATCTTTGCCGTTGCTGGCCCAATGGGAATTAAGGTTGAAGATCTTGCCCGTCGGGTTGGCATCAGCAAGTCTTCATTCTATCATCATTTTGCTGACCTCGAGGTTTTTATGGGGTTTCTTTTAACCCACCACCTCCAGCAATCAAAAATCATTGCGGTAAAAGAGAAAAGTGTTCAAAATATTGACCCTGAACTTATTCATGTTCTATTGGAGCACAAAGCAGACTTGCTTTTTAACCGTCAACTTCGGATTAACAAGCAAACCCAATGTTTCGAGAAACATTGGAAAAGTCAAACCGCATTATTGGGGATATGTTTGTTTCCATTTGGACAAAAACACTGAAAACGAACCTGAATCATAGTCAGATAACAAGTCTCTACGAATTGGCATTGGAGAATTTTTACCTGCAAATAAACCCCGAAAATATTAATTATCAGTAGCTTTCTGTCTATTTTGCCGATATAAGTAAAATTGCCCGTACTCTTTTCGGCTGACTGTACGGAGGCGTCTAAAAAGATAGAATTTCTGAACATACTTTTGTGTCCGAATTTAAAATCGTACTACAATGACACAAAAGTTTCACAAATTTTGGCTGAAAATTACAGCCATTGTTGTGGGGTCATTCGGACCCGTATTTTCCTTGGAACCATGCTATCAACATCGGAACCGGCACGTTGGACGCTTGATTTGCTAAGCTGGCCCATCGATGGATTGCAGTCTTACGAACACGCCACAACCCGTTTTCTTTCGGCTCTGACAGGCGGATTCCTTTTAGGCTGGGGCGTTTGCATCTGGTTTTTGCAAAAGTGGGTATATGACAAAGCCTCCAATGAGGTACGAAAGGCTGTATTGTTTGGCGTTCTTGCCTGGTTCATTCTCGATAATGCAGGTTCAATTGCCTCGGGAAACGCAATCAATGCACTTTTTAATGTTCTTGTTTTGCTTATAGCGGCGGGACCGTTGTGGAAGCCAGCGCGGACGTAGTCATTAAATGAATTATCAGGTGTCACCCTGTAATTATTTTAAGTATCACAAAGAACATGATCATGTTGCAGCGAATGTCATCCTGAGTGGGAAGATTTTTTTCAAAAATCCATAATGTGTAATGACAGTGAAGAATAGATTTTCGTGTACAGATAAACATGCTTCGACTCCGCTCAGCATGACCGCAGGGGGTCACCCTGAGCGGAGTCTAAGGGTCTTGTTTTCCAGGATGTTAAGAAACGTGTCATTGATAGCGCAGCGAAGGATCTCGTCTGGTAATAGGTATCTCTAAATAGCATAAATTCAATTGAATACAGAAATATAAACATATGAAACCCCCATGGCAAGTAAATTTTGACACACAAGAGAATGATT
>JBBISE010000227.1:0-4608 GCA_037441445.1 Salinivirgaceae bacterium | reverse complement strand
TTAGAAATTAATCTCCAAATTTAACTTTTTTCCTAATGCGGATTTTGGGTTAAAGCATTTACCCTTTACAGGCATAATCCTTACCAATGAAAACGATGTGGTTTCCATGGCTGACGGAGAGGTACTTTCCTTAATTACCATTAAAAACAAGATAAATGTAGGGCAAAAAACGTCAACGTTCTTAAACGAAGTCGGTCTGGGTGAACTAAATAATCATTTACCGCTAGTTTTTAAAAACCGAAAGACAACAACGGTGGGTATTGAACTCCACCATATTTCATTACGAGTCCAGTTAATCCCGTTTGCTGTTGACGATGAGGCTCCCGGGCATGTTATGATTTTGTTGCAGGACATTAGCCAATATGCTAAATTATTACGCGAGTCGCATTCAACTCAAAAACGACTGGAAACATTGTTTTCAAATGCGGCAGTTGGCCTGGCCATAATTGACAAAGAGGGATATTTAAAAAAATCAAACCAAACGTGGGATTTACTGGCAGGTATTATCTCTGAAGCCGACTACAGTAAAAACATAAAGGAAATAGTGTATAGTGTTGATTATTTGCCTCTAATACAACAAATGATTGACTTAGGGAAAGGAAGAATAAAAACCTTCCGAACGGAACTGCGTTTTATGGACCAAAGCAAAACTCCCCGTTGGACAGACCTTTCTCTATCAGCCATGTTTGACGAAAAGGAAAACGATACCCTCTTTATTGCTATTGCAACGGATATAAATGATGCGAAAAATGCACAAAACCAATTGATTGAGCGCGAAAGGTTGCTTGATGAAATGAACCGGAGTAAGGATAAAATGTTCAGTATTTTATCTCACGATTTACGCAATCCCTTTAGTTCGCTGATAGGTTTCTCAGAACACATTATAACTAATTTCGACAGTCTTGAATCAGAACAAATCCGGAATTTTGTTTCTATAATCCACAATTCGGCCGAAAATAGCTTTGCATTGCTGGAAAATCTATTGGATTGGTCAAGGGCACAACGTGGGAAAATAGAGTGGCAACCTGAAACATTACCCTTGGAAAAGGTTGTCAGGCTTGCCATAGATCAGGTTAGCACAACGGCGGAGAAAAAAGAAATAATGATACTAAACAACATAAATGCCTCTTTAGTAGCCTATTTCGATCCCAACATGATTGGTACCGTCATCAGAAACTTGGTTTCCAATGCCATTAAATTTAGCCATAGGGGGTCGAAGATTGTCATTGAGGCTAAAATCGAGAATAATTTGATTGTTGTTTCTGTGGTTGACAATGGAAAGGGAATCCCCTCAGGCAATATTGATAAGATTTTTTCGATTGGGCATCTCGAGTCTGAATATGGAACAGAAAATGAGCCTGGTACAGGTTTAGGTCTTAGTCTGTGCAAAGAATTTGTTGGAATAAATAAAGGTCAAATATGGGTTGAAAGCGAAGAAGGTGTCGGCTCGACATTCTCTTTTACCTTGCCTCTGGGGGAGTGAATTTGTTAAAACTGCCAAAAAAAGCAACAACCCATTCAAAACTCTGCCTTAACTTGCTTATATTTGCAGCGATTTTGAACCAATATTTAAGCTCATGTCAAATATCGAAGTTAACCTAGAAATAGCCAAGCAGTTAGGCGTAAGTGCCGAAGAATTGGAAATGATAAAAAACTACCTGGGAAGGGTACCAAACTACACCGAGCTCAGCATTTTCTCGGTCATGTGGAGTGAACATGCGTCGTACAAAAATAGCATTAAGTGGTTAAAAACCCTTCCACGTGAAGGAAAAGCCATAATGGTAGCAGCCGGCGAAGAGAATGCCGGATTGGTTGATATAGGAGGTGATTTGGCATGTTCGTTCAAAATCGAATCGCATAACCACCCCTCGGCCGTTGAACCCTATCAAGGCGCTGCAACAGGGGTTGGGGGAATTAACCGCGACATCTTTACCATGGGTGCCAGGCCAATTGCGCAGTTAAACAGCCTGCGGTTTGGAAACCTCGATTCGGACCGCACAAAATGGCACCTTGCCGGTGTTGTAAAAGGAATTGGGAACTATGGAAACGCTTTTGGCGTTCCTGTAGTGGCAGGCGAAGTCATGTTCGACGAATGTTATAGCCAAAACCCGCTGGTAAATGCCATGTCGGTAGGAATAATGAAAAAAGGCCGCTTGATTAAAGCCCGCGCCGGTGGAGTAGGAAACCCGGTTTACATTGTTGGCTCTTCAACCGGAAAAGATGGAATTCATGGAGCTACCTTTGCTTCTGCCGATTTAACCGAAGATTCAGCTGACGACATACCCAGCATTCAGGTTGGGGATCCATTTCAGGAAAAATTGCTGCTGGAAGCTACCCTCGAAGTGGCTAAATCGGGAGCCCTGGTGGGAATGCAGGACATGGGTGCTGCCGGAATTATTTGTTCAACCAGTGAAATGAGCGAAAAAGGAAAGTGTGGAATGCGCATTGACCTTGATAAAGTTCCGTTGCGCCAGAAAAATATGGAAGCATGGGAAATTCTTCTCAGCGAGTCGCAGGAACGAATGCTTTTGGTGGTTCAAAAAGGAAAAGAAAAAGTTATTGAAGATATTTTTGAAAAGTGGGATTTGCATTGCGAAATTATTGGCGAGGTAATTGACCAAGACAGATTGTTGTTTTTTTACCACGGCGAACTTGTTGCTGATGTTCCCGCCTCAGCCTTGGTGCTGGGCGGCGGAGCACCGGTTTATGAACGTGAGTATAAAGAACCCGCTTATTATGAGCAATATAAAAAGTTCGATATTGAATATGTACCGCAACCCGAAGACCTTATTGAGGTCTCCGAATTCATGCTTCAGCAGCCCAATGTTGCAAGCAAGCGGTGGATTCACGAACAATATGACAGCATGGTTGGGACAGCAAATCTTTCCACAAATCGGCCTTCAGATGCCGGAATTGTTAATATAAAAGGAACAAACCGGGCGCTGGCAGTTACGGTCGATTGTAACGGACGTTATGTGAAAGCCGACCCGGAACTAGGCGCAGCAATAGCTGTTTCCGAGGCTGCCCGAAACGTTGTTTGCGCTGGGGCAAAACCCTTGGCAATTACCAATTGTTTAAACTTCGGAAACCCATATAATCCTGAAGTTTACTGGCAATTTGTGGGCGCCATAAAAGGAATGGGAGCTGCCTGTCGAAAATTTAATACGCCCGTAACCGGAGGTAATGTGAGTTTTTACAATCAATCCAACATAAAAGGCGTTATTGTACCTGTGGATCCCACACCAACGATAGGAATGCTGGGTTTAGTGGAAGATAAAATGAACCTTATGACCCTGAATTTTAAGAGTAAAGGTGATTTAATTTACCTCATTGGCGAGTCGAAAAATGATATTTCCCAATCAGAATACCTGGTTAATTTCCATAAAATCAGTGAGTCTCCAGCACCATACTTTAATCTCGACGAGGAATTTAAAATTCAACAAGCCGTCTATGGGTTGATTACTCGCAGTTTAATAAATGCTGCTCATGACGTTTCACTCGGAGGTCTATTTGTTACACTTGTTGAAATGGGGCTTCCTTCGTCCCTAGGGTTTGATATTACCACCGATGCCGAAGTCAGGAAGGATGCCTTTCTCTTTGGTGAATCGCAGAGCCGCGTAGTCGTTTGCATGTCCAGCGAACAAGAGGAGGCTTTCATTGACTTTATGATGGAGCTGAAAACACCATTTACAATTATCGGTCATGTCACTAAAGGAGACATGAGGATAGATGAGGAGTCGTTTGGCAATATCCGCGATGCCGAGAACCTGTATATGAACGCAATACAAAACAGGTTGTAGGTGAACTCAATACCCCGAAATGGCACGGAGCATAACCACGAAATCTCTTCGATGTTTAACGACATTGCACCGAAGTACGATTTTCTGAACCATTTTCTTTCTTTGGGAATTGATCGTTACTGGAGAAGGCTCGTCATTGCCGAACTTAACCGCTCAAAGCCCGTGAATATTCTCGATGTAGCCACAGGTACCGCCGATTTGGCTATTTTGGAGGCTAAAAAGTTAAAAAATAGTAAAATTGCAGGGATTGATATTGCCAGTACCATGTTGTCCATTGGACAGAAAAAGGTTATCAGACAGGGATTAACATCCCAGATTTCTTTGCAATATGCTGATGGCCAAAACCTTCCGTTCGATAATGACTACTTCGATGCCACAAGTATTGCTTTTGGTCTAAGAAACTTTGAAAATCCGGCGCGGGGAATCCATGAAATGTTCCGTGTACTTAAACCAGGCGGAAAAGCATTAATACTGGAGTTTTCAACTTCAAGAAACCGGTTCTTTGGTTTTTTATTTGACTTTTATTTCGGAAAAATGCTCCCTGCAATTGGCAAATGGGTTTCGGGGCATTCCAGGGCATACACCTATTTACCGGAATCAGTAAAAGAATTTAACCAAAAATATAACCTGACCGAGGTAATGAGAACCGAAGGTTTTTCTGATATTAAAGCAAAAACACTGACATTTGGAGTGGCCACATTATATATCGGAACAAAGAATGTGTAAATTTGGGCAATAAAATAAGACATTATCTGTCCTGTTTTGTGCACCCCATAATGGCCACAAAAATCAACCACTGATTATCAAT
>JBBISE010000226.1:0-4612 GCA_037441445.1 Salinivirgaceae bacterium | reverse complement strand
CATTCAATTTTTTTAACAAAAAAAAAGGACTGTCTAGTCTTTTTAGACAGCCCCCCAGTGTCAAATACGAATTCTTTTATGCATTTTTATAAATGAAGCGCTTGATGCTTTTCTTCGCTGTCTTTTCAAATTCGCCATCATGAATAACAAATTTACTGACGTTCATGTAACCAGGTAAGTGCGAGTTGATGTGCGCATGGTTCTGAGCCATAATTGCTTCCAGTTTCTCTCCAGTTACTCCGTGCGCTTCAGCACGATCCTTGTCGGGGACAATTAATGCATGCAGTTTCCCGTTTTTTTCAACCACCAACGATTCTAAAACGTATGGCAGGCTGTTTATTTTGCATTCGATTTCCTCGGGATAAATGTTCTGTCCCGATCCACTAAGAATCATATTTTTGCTGCGGCCTTTAATGAACAAATAGCCTTCGGGATCAACAATCCCCAAGTCTCCTGTGTGCAGCCAACCATCGGGGGAAATAGTTGCTTCTGTGATCTCTTGGTTTTTGTAATATCCTTTCATTACGTTGGAACCTTTGACCAAAATTTCGCCAACGATGTTTTGCGGATCAGGAGAATCAATTTTAACTGTTACACACGGAATAGCTTTTCCACAACTGTGTTGTTTCGCTGATGACCAGTTACTGTAACTTATAAGAGGACCACATTCGGTCATTCCATAGCCAACGGTGTAGCGGAATTTTATTTTTTTTAGGAAACCTTCAACCTCAGGGTTGAGTGCTGCCCCTCCAATAATTACCTCAATAAAATTGCCCCCAAATGATTCCGTTAGCTGTTTGTTCACCTTTTTGTATATCAATCTGTTTAATCCTGGCACATTGATGAGATATTTTACAAAACCTTCGCTGATTTTTGGTTTTATGCGCATACGGTAGATCTTCTCAATGATAAGGGGCACAGAGAATACCAACCTGGGCCTGATTTCTTTGAATGCCTGTAAGATAACGGTCGGAGAGGGTACCTTTCCCAGGAATGTAATGTGGCAACCCATGGTAAACGTTGTCAGAAACTCGAAAGCGCAGGCATAGGCGTGGGCTAATGGAAGGAAAGAGACAATGGTGTCTCCGGGTCTTAAATCGATGAAATCGAGGCCAAACTGAACGTTTGAGGCAAGGCTCATGTGTGGTAACATTACACCTTTGCTAAATCCGGAAGTTCCAGAAGTATAACTAATTACAGCAATTTCGTTGTTGCTGACGTTTGGAAGTTTGAATGTTTCGTGTGTAACTACGGGTGTTTTATAGAGGTTTTCTTCGATGATTTTTTTCAGATCCTCTTTCTTTGATTCAATTACGGCAAAATTGTCAAGAGAAATTACCCCATCCAATTGTTTTATTTTGCTTTTGTCTAGTTTTTCGTATATATGGTTGGAAATAAACAACAAGGTAGAATCGGAATGGCTTATGACGTGTACCGTGTCGTTAGGGTGGAAGTCCTGTAAAATGGGGACTATAATGGCTCCGTATGTAACGGTTGCCAGATAGGCAACACCCCAATTGTAATCATTTAAACCAATCAGGCTGATTTTGTCACCACGTTTTATTCCGGCTTGTTCGAAGATTGTATGAAACTGCAAGATTTTTTTTCCAACTTCCTCAAAGGTATAACCTTTTCCTTTGTATAATGACATTGACCTTCTTTCCCAATGCTTTTTAATCGAACCCTCGATCATTTCCGTGAAATTGCCAATCTGCATGATTTTCTGTGTTAAGGTTTATAAGAAAATATTTAAGACTACGATCGGATGCTGCAAAAATATAACATATTATTAACATACCAAAAAAAGTGCCACAAATTCATGGGTGTGAATTGTTAAATGTTAAGGTTAATTGTCAGATAATCATTATATAAGCCTGTTTGAAAAAAATCGAAGGGTTTCATTTGAAAAAGAATGAATGTCTATTCGATTAAAGTGCACTACCTGTTTTAGTTAATTTTTCTGATAATGACAAAGAGGGTGTCTAAAAAGTCCAAAAAGCACGTCATTGCAAGAAGGAACGACGAGGTAAACTTCTGATTATCAAGTAAAATAGATTACTATGTTGCATTCGCGATGACAAACCGGGAGCTTTTTAGACAGCCCCTCTGTTGTAAAAAGACCCAATTATTAACCAAATAGGATTATTTTGCGGCGCGGATATCAAACATTTGCCTGATTTTGTCCATTTCGGCTTTTAGCTCATCTATTTCATCAATTTTTGCTTTAAGTGTGTTAACCTCTTCGATTTTAGCTTGTAGCTGAGCCTGTGTTTCTTTGAGTTCACGAGCGCGTTTTTCCAGAGCTTGTATTGCAATGAAACTTACACCAAAGAAATCAGCAGTTGCCAGTAATGTATCGCAACCAACTTCGCCAATGCCATCGTTACCGAATGCGGCATAGAAATCTTGCGCCATAGGGCCATAATGGCGGAACTTGGTTTTGTCCTGACCTTTGTAATTCCACGATGTTAGATTGAACATGCCGATTTTGTTCAGGAATAACTCGCCATCAACTGGTTTGAAGTTCTCTTTTTTTTGTCGAGTCGGACATTGATGACCATGAATTTGCACCGGAATTCATAAATACGCCTGATGATTCGTTAGAGTTTGTATATACGTTATACCCATCTGCAAATCTGGCTGCAAAAGAATTGGTTGCTCCTCTCCAAAACTGCGCTCCACTATTATCTGCCATGATTACCTGTCCATCGTAATAACCCCTTACGTTGTTACCTATAGCTACGGCATTACTTGCGTTGTCAATGTTGATATTGTTTCCAATAGCGTATGAGCCTGATTCTGTCGATGCAATTGTGTTATTGTATCCAATAGCCACGCATGCCAATCCATTGTTTACGTTTTGGCGTCCAATTGATACTGAATAATTCGCAATAGCATCTGATCCATATCCCAAAGCCAACGCCCCAACGCCCGTATTTTCATTCTGCCAACCAATGGAGACAGCTCCAATTTGATTCGCCACTGCGGTCCGGCCTATAGCATATGCGTAATTTGCGGTGGCTTGACTTTCGTTTCCAATGGCCATGGAGCCTTCTCCTGATGCAGTGGAATTAATTCCAATGGCTGTAGAATACTTTCCGCTTGCATAAGTCATATAACCGCTTGCTAAACTATAATTTCCAGTTGCATTTGTTGAAAAACCAGTTGCAAACGAGCTTGTTCCGGTCGCATTGGTAGCCCTATCAAATGCTGTTGACGCACTGCCGGATGCTTTGCTTCCATAACCTGCTGCAAAGGAACATACTCCAACATTGACATCATCCCAAGTATTTGAATTACTCGCGCCAGCTCTAAAGGACGACTTACTCTTATCGAAAAAGAATCGAGCGCTGTGCGTTGAGTTTCCTGTATAGGCCAATGTACTTGAACCAAACACAAAATCATCACTGGCATAATTAGGGTCTGCTGAAAAAAACCTGAACCAAATAATATCAAAGGATTGTGCTATATTAGCAGACGAATAAATGCAAAGTAACATGGCAAAAGCTCAAAAAAAAGCGTGCATCAAAACTGTCTTACAATAGCAAAAATCAAATGACTCTTGAAGGATTTGATACACCATTTTCACGATCATTGAGGAAAGACAATCGGTGGGTAGAACTAGCATCCAAGTTGCCTTGGAATCTTCTGGTGAGTACCTATATCAAACAAATGAGAAACAGTAATACAGGTGCCGATGGAATAAATCCACGGGTGGCCATAGGTGCAATGATTATTCAGCATATGTGTGATCTTAGCGATAGAGAGACTGTACAGCAAATACAGGAAAACATGTACATGCAGTACTTTATTGGCTACCACAGTTTCAGCGATGAGATTCCTTTTGATCCTTCTTTGTTTGTCAACTTTCGCAAGCGATTAGGAATAGAACAAATAAATGAGATCAATGAAAAAGTTCTGGGACTGAACCCTTCAAAGGGCGAAAATGACCCTAATTTTCCAAACAACAAAACGCAAGCCTCAACGGAAGAATCAAACCCCGAAAAGAAAATTACTCACTAAGGGAAATTGATCACAGACGCAACAGCCTGTCCCCAAGATATTGCATTCCCAACAGACCTTAATATGTTGAACGATGCACGTGAAATGTTGGAGAAAATCATTGATTTCCTTTATGATAAACAGACACACATAGAAAAACCGAGAACGTATCGAAAAGTAGCCAGAAAGGAATATTTGAAAACAGCACAAAAGAAGACAAAAACAAGAAAAGAAATCCGCTCAGCAATAAAAAAACAATTGAACTACCTTGAGAGAAACATAAAGCATATTCGTGGTTTGTTAAATGCATACAGCACCATCCCCTTAGATAAAAAATACTACAAGTACTTTTTTTTGTTATTCAGGAAGTTTATTGTCAGCCAAACAGTATGTATAAAAGAAGGATGCACAGTATCGAACACCGGATTGTAAGTATTCACCAACCCCATGTGCGTCCAATTGTCAGAGGGAAAGCGAACGCTCACACGGAGTTTGGAGCCAAAATTAATGTGAGCCTGATGAATGGCTATGCATTTTTAGACGAGCTTTCATATGCTTATAATTTTTCGGTTTACGGCCATATGGAACTTCATGCCGACTTTAATCATGC
>JBBISE010000225.1:0-4613 GCA_037441445.1 Salinivirgaceae bacterium | reverse complement strand
TGTGGGACTACCCTCTCAAAATTCCTCTAATCGCTAATGCGTAATCTGGGTTTATTCTTCGTTTTTCTTTCTAAACCGTTCATCCATTTTTCCAAACCAGGTCAGAAACCTGTACAATCCCCTGTTGTACAAAACAATAAATAGAAGGACATTCATAATCCATAATACAATAATATTTACCCAGTATGTTGGGTAGTATTGCCCAAAGGCCTTTTTAAAAGGAGAGTAAAAGTGGGCTTTTACAAATGGACGCTCTGGATCTCTGTATATAGGGTCAATTTTTTGGTTTAACGTATTTTTGTATTCAATAATTCTGTCTAAACTATTCGAATTTCTGACAAATTCTGTTAAACTTCGGTTGGTGTGCGCCTCGCGTAAGGCAATATATTGTTTCCCCAGACTATCTTCCAAATGCTGAATAATGTTGTCCTTTCTCGTATTTGTTCTGTTGTACAAATTGATATAATAATTCGAAAGACTGGATAAATAAAACTCTGTCCTCATTTGGATTGTAGAGTCAAACAATTCAACATTGAGTAATCCGATTTCAGGAAAACCAATCTGGCTGTTATAGGCTAATTCTTTTTTTATTTCGTTTTGAAGTAATGCAATAGCCTTTATTACTTCGGACTTTTTAGTCGTGTCGTCAATATTTTGTCGTACAAAACTCAACTTGTTACGCAAGGATTTTATCCAGTAATCCTTTTTATACGTTGCCGTGGAAAGTATCTTATCGTACGGATATAAATCCCGTTCGTATTTATTTTCTTTGTACTGGTGCACTGCTAAAGCCTCATATGCCCATCGTGCAGTTATAATTTCGCCATACCAGGGAATCGTGCTTGGTGATGATATTTTTGGGTTTAATTTGTCATAAGAGACTATGATTCCCGACAGGATTAGCTGAGGAATTACCAAAAATGGAATTAATATGTATATTGTAACAACGGTTTTAAAACTATCAGAAATGATCAACCCTAAGAGGTTTGCACCAATCCAGGCCGAAAACAAAGCTAACCAGTAATGGAAGAACATCCCTTTAATTTCCATTATAAAATTACCCAACAGGACAAAAGTAAGAGCCTGAAACGCGCTAATAAGCATCAATACGGTTAGTTTACTGCCCAAATAGCTAAACCAACTCAGGTGCAGGAAACGCTCCCGGTTCAATATTTTTCGGTCTTTTATAATCTCTTCAGCGCTTACCGTAAGCCCAATAAAAATGGCCACAATAACCGACATAAAAATATAAACAGGGAGGTTGGAATTATCAAAAAGGGTGTATCCTTTGTTTGTAGCCTCGTCAACATTATAAAATTTGATAATATAAGCCAACATAAAAGCCAATACCGGAGCCTCCAACAGATTAATTATCAGATACTGAAGGTTGGTCAATTTCGATAGTGCGTCACGTATCGAAAACACCTTGTATTGTGTCAGCTTGTTTGGAGGTTTAAAATCAATGGTCGGTGCCTTACCATAGTACTCATTCCTGTTGTGATCTGGTTTTGATTTGGAAATCAGGTATTTAGCATACCATTCTCTGGGTGGAACTTTTCTTGATTTTGTTAAATTACCATACTCGTCAACAATAGACGATTCTACGATGTTGAATATTTGCTCAGGATTAACATTGCCACAGAAATGGCACTCACTTTCGTTCCAGTCGGCGTGGTGGACGCGGCTTTTAAAATATATGATACTGTCCACCGGATTTCCGTAGTATATCATATATCCACCGGTGTCCAACAAAAGCAGGTTGTCAAACATTTTGAAAATGTCGGAAGATGGCTGGTGAATAACAGTAAAAATAAGGTTTCCCTTTAAAGTCAAATCTTTTAATAGGGCCATGATATTTTCCGAATCACGCGATGAAAGCCCACTTGTTGGTTCATCCAGAAATAGTACGGCTGGTTCTCTGATTAACTCAAGGGCTATATTTAACCTTTTGCGTTGCCCCCCGCTAATCTTTTTATTCAGAGGTGAACCTACAATCATGTCCTTTATTTCGAAAAGGCCAAGTTCATGCAGGGTGTTCAATACTTTGCGCATCAACTGCACAGGCTTCATTCCACCAAAACAAAGACGTGCATTCAAATATAAGTTCTGAAAAACTGTAAGCTCTTCTATTAATAGGTCATCCTGCGAAACATAACCTACTAGCCCTTCAACATTTTTACTTTGCGAATGTATGTCAAAACCGTTTATTTTAACGGTTCCCGTTGTAGGTTTTGTGATACCATTCAGAATATTCAGAAGGGTGGTTTTACCTGCGCCTGAAGCACCCATAATTCCTATAAGGTGGCCACTGGTTTCCATAAAGTTGATGGAATGAACCCCAACTTTTCCTGAGGGAAATTTGTGACTGACATTTTCAACCTCGAAAAGGATTTTTTCTTTTAACCCTGTTGAGTAGAAAACGCCAACAATATCGGAATAGAAAATGGGTTTTATTCGGGTTCCCCTGATGGAAGCTCCAAACGAAAGAACGTAAACATCATCGGATTGTATAAGCTGTCCGTTCAGGTACAATTCGTCATCACCCATGTACCTCATTACGTACATTGATGCCGTCTCGAGGTTGTAAACCCGGATTTGACCCTTCATTGCTGGTACCCTTACATGTTGCACCAAAGTATCGGGATCCTCCGGTAAATCGTCAATCATGAGAAGTTGCCTGCTGTTGGGCAGCCGATCAAAATCGTAAAGAATAAAGGCTTTTATCTTTACAAACTCATCCTCCTCAATATGAAAAGCATCTGAAACCGTTTTTACAAATTCGAATTCCTGATCGCTGATTTCGTTGCCCGTTTTTATGAATTGAAGTAGCCTAAAAAGAACAATCCGTTTTTGTTGTTGAGTAAGCTCGAGGTTTATTTCATGACAAATTTTAAGTACTTTGACCGAACTAAGGGATAGGTTTTTATTTTGCCGATCTTTTATACTTTGTTTCTGTTGGTAAATATCATAATAGTTGTCAAAAACTTTCAGGTATTCTTCAACTAACTCCAGGTTTAATAAAAGTTCCAAAAAGGAGCGCACAACCTGTCTTCTTTCACTTCTGTCGGTTTGGGGTCTCGAAATGATGGCAAACAGGTGCATTAAAGCTTTTAGAATTCTTTCGCTCATTTTTGGGAGTACTATTTATATCCAATCATCATTACTGCAATTCCGGATCTCTTTTGTTTGTCGTCAATCTTTACCTGAATTTTGCAATCGATGGTACTTGTAAGAATTAAATCCCAAAATGGACTGTTGTCAAAATCACGGTTGGTAAACAATACATTTCTGTCGGGATCCAAAACACTGAAGGATAAACCCGCTTGCGACAATGTTGATGACAGGGCTATTCTGTATTGGGTTCCGGCAAACAGGGTTACATCAAATTCCCCTTCCTCCTCATAATTGAGCATTACACGGTATATTTGGCCGTCCGAAAGATACGTGTTATCGAGGTAACCGCGTACCCTGTCTTCAATTTGTTCAACTTGTGCATTCGCCAACGTGCAGGCGAATATAAATATAATAATGGCAATTATTCTCATGGTGTCTTGCTTTTATAAAATCACAAATTGTCTGATTGATTCAATTTCTTTTGTCAGTTGTGTTAAAATTTCGTTCGGGATATTTATGTTTGTTTTGCTGAAAATTTTTGTTATCTTTTTTTCAGGGATGACTTCATTCTTTTCGTAAGTATAAGTTATTTCTATCTCTTGATAAATCATTTCAAGTGCAACAAGTTTCTCCACTAAAGTCTGATAAATGCGGTTATTTTCTGTATAAAGTGATAATATTTTAATCAGATTGCCCAACGGAGTTTTGTTTTCGCCCAAACGTCCAATTAAATCCGGGTTGTTGGTTTTTATAGCAAATTGCGAAAGCATATACATACTTTCTATCCATCCTCCGGCAAGGATCAAGGCTCCGATATGCTCCTGTTCGTTTGATTTTAGAAAAATATCAATGTCTTGATACGAGGTTGAAAGTAAGAAAAGTAATGAATCCTGATTTGAAAGATTTTTCTCAAGTCGTTCAAAAGTGTTCTTTTTAAAGGCATTGATAATGCTTAACTCTTGCGATAGGGTTTTTATAACTGAGAAATAGGTGATGGCTTCCTGCGTTCTGTCATACAGGTTAATATATCCCAGATCGGCACCATACACGCCAAGGTTTAATGCTTTTTTGTAGCTTTTGCCATAGTTTCGCGTATTTTGGGTTTGGTTTAGAAATGTTGGGTTATATTCAATGTTTTGCTCAACCAGTACCATGGATATTTGATGGGGTGATGGGATACTGAAAAGTGAATTGCTTACATTTACAATTCTTCCACTTAACAGACTGTCAATGATTTCTCTGTCACCCTCGCTTTTCGCGCCGGGTTGTCCCGGTTGTCCACAACTGTTGATTAGCACCAGGATTGATAAAACGATAGCTATTTTGTACATTATGGTATAGGTTTAAGATTTACAAATATAAAGAATTTTAGATTCTTGCGGGTATTTTTGACAACATAAATTATTTCCCTATATCTGACTTTTTTTTAAGAAAACCTGGGTTACATTTTTAGTTATTGTATTGACTAACTTTCGTTCGATTTTTGGCTAAAAAAAAAG
>JBBISE010000224.1:0-4699 GCA_037441445.1 Salinivirgaceae bacterium | reverse complement strand
TAAAGTCGGGAAATCTTAAACTTTACACCCAACAACGTGGTGAAACTTTACAATTTTAATGATTTATCCGGAAAAATAATATTACCGTTGGGTAAACGGTTTGCGGGAAACTAACAAATACATTTTTACAAAAAAATTGGCGGGAACATAACTCTCGCCTTTTTTGTTTTAGCTGAAAAATACACTATTTTTGCACAAAATTTTATAAACCTATTTTAAGGCTTCATCATTATGTTCGAAAATTTAGCGGAAAGATTAGAACGCTCATTTAAAATACTAAAAGGACAAGGCAGCATCAGCGAGATTAATGTTGCCGAAACACTGAAAGATGTCCGCAAAGCCCTCATTGAGGCTGACGTTAACTACAAGACAGCCAAACAGTTTACCGAAGATGTAAAAAAGAAAGCCCTTGGCGCCAATGTTCTTAAAGCATTGAAGCCCAGCCAGGTAATGATAAAAATAGTGCACGACGAGTTGGTCACCCTTATGGGTAACGAAAAAACCGATGTAAACCTTAAAGGTCAGCCTGCCATTATTCTTATGGCTGGTCTTCAGGGTAGTGGTAAAACCACTTTCTCGGGCAAATTGGCCAACATGCTAAAAACCAAACGCGGTCGCAGACCTCTTTTGGTTGCTTGCGACGTGTATCGTCCGGCAGCTATTGAACAGTTGCATATTCTGGGAAAACAAATTGATGTTCCGGTGTTTAGCAATCTGGAGTCAAAAGATCCGGTAAAAATAGCACAGGAAGCCATAAAAGAAGCCAAGCTTAAAGGATACGATACCGTAATTGTTGACACCGCCGGACGTTTGGCCATTGACCAGGCCATGATGGACGAAATTTCGAACGTCAAAAAAGCCATTAATCCAGGCGAAATTCTGTTTGTGGTTGACTCTATGACTGGTCAGGATGCCGTAAATACAGCCAAAGAGTTTAATGATCGTTTGGATTTCGATGGTGTTATCCTGACAAAACTCGATGGTGACACCCGTGGTGGTGCCGCCATTTCCATCAAATCGGTGGTAAATAAACCGATTAAATTCGTGGGTACTGGCGAAAAAATGGAAGCCATTGACATTTTTTACCCTGAAAGGATGGCCGACCGTATTTTGGGTATGGGTGACGTGGTTTCGCTTGTGGAACGCGTTCAGGAACAATACGATGAGGAACAAGCCGCCGCGCTGACAAAAAAACTGGCCAAAGACCAGTTCGATTTCAACGATTTTCTGTCGCAAATTGCCCAAATCAAGAAGATGGGGAACCTCAAAGATTTGGCATCCATGATTCCCGGCGTTGGAAAAGCCATGAAAAATATGGACATTGACGATGATGCTTTCAAGAGCATCGAGGCCATAATCCATTCCATGACTCCCAAAGAAAGACAGAATCCTGCCATTTTAAACGGGTCACGGCGCAAACGGATTGCAGATGGTTCAGGAACAACCGTAGTTGATGTAAACAAGTTACTGAAGCAATTCGATGAAACCCGGAAAATGATGAAAATGGTGACTACTGGAAACATGAAGCAACTAATGCGAAACATGCCAAAAAGATAATATCTTGTGGATAACCACCATCAGGTGCGTCTCCACAATCCCCAGCAAAGACACACAACCGTGCGTCTCAACCATAAAAAAAGCAAAACCATGCAAATCATCGACGGAAAACAAACAGCCCAGGCAATCAAAGAGGAGATTGCACAACAAGTAACCGAAATCAAAGCCAAAGGCGGAAAAGTGCCCCACCTGGCCGTAATTCTGGTTGGAACCGACGGCGGCAGCCAAACCTACGTTGCCAGCAAGGTAAAATCGTGTGCCGAAGTTGGGTTCGAGTCCACAAAAATTGAATACCCCGACACTGTTTCCGAAGATGAACTGTTGAACAAAATCAGAGCAATAAACAACGATAACAACATCGATGGACTTTTAGTTCAACTACCTCTACCTAAGCATATTTCCGAAACCAAAGTGTTGGAAACCATCTCGCCAGACAAAGACGTGGACGGATTTCACCCAGTTAGCATGGGACGATTGGTTGCCGGTATGCCCACTTTCCTTCCTGCCACACCTGCCGGGATTATTGAACTTTTGTCACGCTACGGCATTGAAACCAGTGGAAAACATTGTGTTGTTTTGGGACGTTCGCACATCGTTGGAACTCCGGTTAGCCTTTTACTTTCGCGCAAGGCAAAAACCGGCGATTGCACCGTAACCATTTGCCATAGCCGCACAAAAGACATAAAACACCATACGCTTCAGGCCGACATTATCATTGCCGCCATTGGGCAACCCGAATTTCTCAAAGCCGACATGGTCAAAGAAGGAGCCGTAGTTATTGATGTTGGAACAAGTCGTGTCACCGATTCTACAGCCAAAGCCGGATGGAGACTAAAAGGCGATGTTGCCTTCGACGAGGTTGCTCCCAAATGCAGCTACATTACCCCTGTTCCGGGCGGTGTTGGGCCTATGACAATTGCTATGTTGCTAAAAAACACCCTTTTGGCTGTAAAAAAAGGATAGCGAAATTGTTCCATTGGGCATCAGTTCCCGAATTTAATCATTTCAGACCACGATATTTTTGCTGACGTAAGCAAACGTATCAACGCTTTTTTTTTGCATTATCTAACAACGGTTGTTAATGGAGGAAGTCCTTCGCCGCAAGTCGGGGTTTTGTTAAATTCTTTTAGAAACAAAAAAAAACAGATGATAGCCCTTCGGGGAAGGTCAATAATCCCTGCTCCATATTTGATTTTTCGGTTTTAAAAGATAATTTTACAAGCCCAAAGAAGTTATTATGGGGTATATTTCTAAACCGAAAATAAATGCGTTATGAATAAACTTGCTGTTTTTTCCATATTACTAACATTTAGCTTTTTAACCCACGGTCAAACCCAAAAAATTACCACTAAATGGGACAACGGAAAAATTGCTTCCGCGGGGGAATCTGTCAACGGATTTGAGCACGGAAAATGGAAATATTTCGATCGTGAAGGCCGTCTAATGCAAGAAGTTGAATTTGACCGCGGTGTTGCAAACGGAAAAATCACTTATTACTACAGAAGTGGTAAAAAGCAAAACGAGGGTACATTCTTACAAGGAATACATCACGGTGTTTTTAATGAATGGTTTGAAAATGGACAGCCAAAATACACTGGGCAGTACGAATTTGCCAATAAAATTGGTAAATGGAAATATTATTTCGAGAATGGGACATTGCAAAAAGAAGAACTATTCCGCCCGGGAAAGGCACTTTTGATTACAGCAATAAGTCCGCAAGGCGATACTTTAGTGAAAAATGGCACTGGATTGTTTAAGAATTTCCACGCCAATGGAAATATTTCTGAAGAGGGTCAGTACCTTGACAGTCTGCAACATGGAAAATGGGTGTATTATTTCACTTCGGGAAACAAACGCGAGGAGGGAAATTATTCCAAAGGGATGAGGACTGGAACATGGACAGCCTGGTTCCCAACAGGACACAAACGTAGCGTGATAAACCACGAAAATGGCGAACAAACTGAATGGTATGAAAATGGCATAAAAGCTACTGTGGGGTTCGTTGAAAATGGGCTCAGAACCGGGCAATGGATGTTTTGGAACGAAAACGGAGTGTTGGCAAAGAAAGCGGATTACAAAGCAGACAAATTCGATGGTGAAGTGATTACTTATTTCCAAACAGGAAACGAAAAAAGCAAAATCCAATTTGAAAAGGGACGAATGCACGGATCGGCAATCTGGTATTTCGAAGACGGAAAAACCGACATCGAAGGACACTTCATGGACAGCATTCAGCATGGGCACTGGATATACTACCGCACTGATGGAAACAAAGGGAACGAGGGCGATTATCTTCAGGGCGAAATGGACGGAAAATGGACATGGTATTATGCAAACAATCAGGTTTGGAAAATAGGATACTATGAAAAAGGAATCCGACAGGGACATTGGATTTTCTACTACGAGGACGGTTCTAAATTTAAAGAAGGACAATTTAACTTTGGCAAAGAACACGGCTTATGGCAAACATGGTTCGAAAACGGACAACTAAATATCAGCGGATATTTCAAAAATGGCCTCATGGACAGCCTTTGGCTTGCCTGGTACGAAAACGGCCAAAAGCATTACGAAATTAATTATAGAAACCACATACTGAATGGGCCTTCTCTATACTGGTACGATAACGGAAACCCCATGTCAGAAGAAAATTACAAAAACGGACAACTCAATGGTGTCTTTAAAACCTATCAACCTAATGGCAAACTTATCATGTCGGGCAATTACTCAGATGGGCTAAAGCACGGAGAGTTTAAATACTACGATGAGAAAAATACGCATGTTGCAACGCGGGAAGAATCGTGGAATAAAAACCAACCCCATGGAACCTGGACAACCCGATACAAGTACGGATCAATTGAAAGCATCCGCAATTTTCAAGATGGCAAAAAACACGGAATAATCCGCATTCATGAACCCGAAGGAAAAGTAATCTATGAAGCTCAATACAAAAATGACAAATTGGTAAAACTAATCGTTGACAAGAAAAATCCCGACAAGGTTGAGAAGAAACAGAAGAGGTAAGCTTTAGGTGTTATGAAACGCCCATGCCGACAACCGATTTTTCGACACACAAGCGCATGATCAAATTCGGCATGAAGTTCCATATGGCCGTAAACCGAAAAATTATAAACATATGAAACCC
>JBBISE010000223.1:0-4760 GCA_037441445.1 Salinivirgaceae bacterium | reverse complement strand
CGTTTCATGCTCAGAACAATAAAATTGTCAATTTCAGATAAAGAGAAGATTATTGCAGTGGAATTATACGTTTGGTACGGTTTATAAACATTTTGCAAAGAATGGATACCATACTTTGGTTTTAAGCCGTAACCACCTCAATAACGTTTCGCAGAAATACCGGGAAAATGTCGAATCGGCTGAAAACCTTACATTCGATTATGTTTCGAATGAAATTGAAACGAAAATCAGGTACGAGAATGTAACCAGCTCCGGTGACCGGAAATTTCTGTATGGAGCAGGTTCTGAGTTCAACGAATATACCAACGGTACCTACAATAAAATTTTCCTAAATAATCAACCCGTTGATTTAAGGTACAACACCGATCTGAATTTTGTTTCTTACAGCGCATTTGGTCAGGCAAGTAAAACGGTTTTAAACACCCGACTATTACTATCTGCAGGTTTACGGGTTGATGGTAATTCCTACAGTGCTGACATGTCAAATCCTCTGAAACAGTTGTCACCCCGCTTTTCAGCCAGTTTTAATCTCACCCCCGAATGGTCACTGAATTTCAACACGGGCCGCTATTTTCAACGCCCGGCCTACACAACCATGGGATTTCGTAACAACACCGGAAGCCTTGTAAACAAAGAAAATGAGTTAAAGTATATTTTTGCCGACCACGTTGTTTTTGGTATTGAAAACAAACCCAACGAGGAGAGCCGTATTTCTCTGGAGGGTTTTTATAAAATTTATGGAAACTATCCGTTCTCGGTTGCTGATTCTGTAGCCATTTCCTCGAAAAGTGCCGATTTTGATGTTTTTGGGGCCGAAGAGGTTGTTCCCACTGGAAAAGGCCGTGCCTATGGGGTTGAATTTTTGGCACGTCACAATAACTTGTGGAAAACCAATTTCATAGCAAGTCTTACCCTTGTTCGTAGTGAATTTCAAGATATCAGGGGCAACTACATTCCGTCGGCCTGGGACAACAAAATCATCTTTAACTTTACGGCAACCCGCCCTTTGCCCAGAAATTGGGATATTGGCATAAAATGGCGTTTTGTTGGAGGAGCACCTTATACTCCACTTGATTTGGAGCGTTCCAGTCAGCGGATAGCATACGATATTACGGGGCGTCCGTATTTAGACTATTCCCGGTTCAATTCAGGGCGCCTGAAAGCCTTTCACCAACTCGATTTCAGGGTTGACAAACAGTACTATTTCGAAAAATGGTCTCTTATGCTTTACTTCGATGTTCAAAATGCCTACAGTTTCAAAAGCCAAAGCCCCGACAGGTACATTAACGAGGATGTTGATGGAAATGTCGTTATTGAAAACCCGTCAGCACCTTTGGCTGAGCAACGTTACATATTGCGCAAGCTCGAGAATACAGGGCAGGGAACTTTGCTTCCATCGTTGGGGATCATGATTGAGTTTTAAATACAGAAGGGTCTGAACCTGAAAAACCGTGGGTGAAGCCCACGGAAAGAAACAAATTACTAAATCACAGCCCCGAAGGGGTTGAAAAAAGCAAGGGAAAGAACAAACCTGAATACGTTAAACAATTGATAACTAAAATTTGTCACTTATGAAATCCATTAAAAACCTCATAATCGCGCTACTGTATACCTTTTCAGTTGCCTTGTCAGGACAGAATGCTTCATTGACCTCGTTTTCTTTAACCCTCGAGGCCGGAAATCAACACAACCACCCAACCTTTGCCGTTTGGTTGGAAACAGTTGACGGGCAGTTTCTACAACCATTATTTGTTACAAAATCGTTGGCCACAGGAACATACCAAAATGCCGATGCCGGTGACAAGCGATGGAAACGTGAACCTGGTGAGGCCCGCCGACCGGCATCATTGCCCTATTTTTTGCACAAACGCGGTATTAAAAATCAGGAAGGTACTTTTTTACCCACACCGCAAAAACCCATTGCTGATTCCTACACAGGCGCAACGCCTTTGGTTTCAACAATCCTACAGATTAGTCCCGAAAAACCGTTGAGCGGAAAATACAAAATTCTGGTAGAAATCAACCAGCCGTGGGATTTCAACGCTGTCTGGTATAATGACAAGATTCCGGGAAATGTTGATTATTTGACATCAGCCCAGCCGTCGCTTGTTTATATGGTCGAAATTGATACCGAAAACCTGCACGAAGAATATTTTCTGAACCCCATTGGTCATGGCGATCCTACCGGAGCGACCGGAAAACTGTTCACGGATATTTCTGGGCACACGACAGCAAGAGATATTTTTAAGTATCTGATATTGAGGGTTAAATAAATGCTAGGGGATAATGTAGTGTACTCCTGTTGAAAATTTTTCGTTAAGAATTTTTGATTCCAGAAATGCAAGGTTATCCGGGTTGTGCACGAAATCTATTTTGTCGCATTCAAAAATCAGTACGGGAAAGCTTTCCTGGTGCGAGAAATAGTTGAAGTAGCTTTCCTGTATATCTTTAAGGTAAGTTTCGGTTATGTTTTGCTCGTAATCGCGCCCACGCTGACGAATGTTTTCCAATAGTTTGGTCGTATTCTGATGCAAGTAAACATATACAGTAGGTTTTGGCAGTTGATTGAGGATAATATTGAAGAGTTTGTTGTACAAATTGTATTCGTCATCGGCCAATGTTTTCCGGGCAAAAATCAGTGATTTTGGGAAATAGTAATCGGCAATAACAAAGGGACTGAATAAGTCAGGGTTCAGTTCTTTCTTTAACTGTGCATATCTGTCTGCTAGAAACGCCAATTCGAGGGGAAAAGCGTATTTGTCAGGCTCCTTATAGAATTTTGGAAGGAATGGGTTGTCGGCAAATTGCTCAAAAACGGCCTTTGCTTTGTACTTTTCCGAAAGTAATGAAACCAGCGACGTTTTTCCAGCTCCAATATTTCCTTCAATCACGTAAAAACGCATGGAACAAACAATCTAATTGCAATTCAGTCCTTCTGGTTTGGTTTGAATCCAGAATTTCACGTATGCTCCACCCTCGTGTAGGTTTGATATTTCAATGTCACCATTGTGGGCTGTAGTGATATTTTTGATAAGTGCCAGGCTTAACCCTTTGTGCTTGTCGGCTTTGTGCTCGCCGCCAAAAAGCTGGAAAGCGTTTTCAATTACCTTTTCAGGGAAGCCGGGGCCTTGATCAGCAACTTCAAAATAGCAATGTTCGCCTGACTGGTAAATTTTCAACTTAATGGTCGAGTTGTCGGGGGCAAATTCCAACGCGTTTTGGATAACCTCTGTCACAGAATAGAGGATTAATTGTTTGTCAGCAATGAGGTTTCCTTCGAATGTATTGGAAATGTCCAGTTTAATATTTTTACGCCGGGTATTCTCGCGACAGTTTTCTATCGAATCGAGTACCAAGTTCGAAACAAAGAAGTTATCTGTTCTGAGCCTATAAATTCCGGCTTTGAATTGGGTAATTCTTTCGGCTGTTAACAAGAATTTTTCAAGTCTGTCAACCGATGTTTCCAAAATGTACAGCAGGGAATTGATGGAATTGGATTGATCTTCGCTCAGGTTCATTTTCAACAAATCAACAACGCCAACAATGCCATTGAGTGGAGTCCGTATTTCGTGGCTGATAAGGCTTAAAAAACCAGTTTTCACCTGGTCAAGTTCAATAAGGTCGGTGTTTAATTTTTTAAGTTCCTCGTTTTTTACAATAAGTTCGGCAGTTAGCGATTCATTTTCCTGACGCAGTAAATACACTTCAAGGGCTTTTTCAATAACGTTGCGGAGTTGTCCTTCAACCCAAGGTTTTTGGATATACTGAAAAATTTTTGCATCGTTTACGGCGTTACAAAGGGCATCAAAATCGGTGTAACCGGTTATTAGAATCCGGTTCAGATTTGGAAACTGATTGATGGTCTGTTTCAGAAAGGTAACCCCGTCAATTTCCGGCATACGTTGGTCGGTCAGGATTAAATCAACTTTCTCATTTTCGAGAATTTCCAGACCGGTTTGTGCGTTGTTGGCTACACGAACGTTATAATCGCGCCGAAACGTGTTTTTAAAAATATTCAGGTTGCTTTCTTCGTCATCGACGTATAGAATGGTATATTTTTCATTTTTTGCCATGGTCAAGTGCTTTTAAAATTATGGCTTTTAAATCATCGGCATTCCAAGGTTTTGAAATAAACGAAAATAATTCGTACTCGTTAAAGGCTTTGTCGATATCTTCGTCGCGCGAAAACCCTGACAATATAAGTCTATTTGGCGGAATTCCGGGGTGCATTTCGTGTATTTTTTTCAACAATTCCACACCTGTCATTTCCGGCATGCGCTGGTCGGTAATGACAATGTCAACGGATGTTGTTTTGAAAATCTCCAAACCTTCGCGTGGCGATTGGGCTGTGTATATTTCAAAATCACGACGGAAAGCGTTTTTGAAAATCCGCAGGTTTATTTCTTCGTCATCGACATATAAAATTTTAGGTTTCGAAGGAGTTGACATGGTTTCTTACGATTTATCTTGTTTCAAAGGCAAAGTTATAATAAATTCCGTTCCTTCACCAATTTTCGACACAACTTCTATGGTTCCGCAATGTTCGTTTACTATTCCGTACGATATTGACAAACCCAGTCCGGTTCCTTTTCCAATATCTTTGGTTGTGAAGAAGGGGTCAAATATCTTGTTTTTTATTTTCTCAGGAATCCCTGAGCCATTGTCTTTGATTGAGATGGTGGCGTTTGTGTCGTTGTGTGATGTCCTTATCTGTAAAGTTTCACCACGTTGTTGGGTGTAAAGTTTAAGATTTCCCGACT
>JBBISE010000222.1:0-4786 GCA_037441445.1 Salinivirgaceae bacterium | reverse complement strand
AAGCTATAATCATTCTCTTGTGTGTCAAAATTTACTTGCCATGGGGGTTTCATGTATTCAAAATTTATTTGGTTACTTACTTTTTGTACAAAAATAGTCTTTTATGTTCAATGTCGGGCAAAAATGCGTGTTCCCAATTTTGTAATCCCGAACAACATTCCCAGTGAGAAAATAATGGTGGCTCCGGAGGGTACGTTTATATACCACGATAGGGCAAGTCCAGTTAAAGATCCCGTGATGGCAATCAAAACTGAAAGGCCCATTATATGTTTAAAGTTGTGAGTCAAAAGATTAGCGATTGCTTGTGGTATAGTTAAAAGCGAAATAATGAGTACAACTCCTGCAATTTTCATGGAGAAGACGATGGTTAAAGCCACAAGCGATATAAGGATATATCTGAATAAAGTTACCGGAATGCCTTGCGTTTTAACATATTCTGCGTCAAACGAACTAAATTGTATAACTCTGTAAAAAGCAGAAAAAAACAAGACGGTAGCAAAAGCCAGAAGTCCGATTAAATACAAATCAAGCACTTCGATGGTTAAAATGGAACCAAAAAGATAGTTCATTAGATTGGGAGTGTATCCCGGAGTCAGGTAAATAAAAAATATTCCCAATGCCATACCCATTGACCACCAAATGCCTATAACCGAGTCGTTTCTGATTTGCGTTTTATCTGAAATAAATTCAATTCCCAGGGCCGTTAGAACTGAAAATATTGCTGCACCCAAAATAGGGTTCATTCCCAGAAACCAGGCAATTCCCAACCCTCCAAACGAAGCATGTGTAATTCCTCCACTAAGAAAAACAATTCGATTTGTTACAATGTAGGTACCCACAATGCCACATACAATTCCCGAAAGCACTGAGGCAATAACGGCGTGTAAAAGGAACCGGTATTCAAAAAGAGCTTCAATCATGATTTTGGATGGTTTAGTAGAACGGTGTGGGGAACGTTTCCGTGCGTAATAAGTTGAATAGGACAATTATAAGCTTCGAGCTGTGTTGGCGTTATTATATTCGACTTGTGATGGTGCAGGTCGCGATTAACACACGCAATGCTCTTTACATAGGCTGAAATAGTGCCCAGGTCGTGCGAAACGACCATTATTGCCCTGGTTTGGTTCAGTTGTTTCAGCAGTTCGTATAGTTCACCTTCGAAACGATTGTCAACAAACGTATTTGGTTCGTCTAGAATCAGAAGTTCAGGCTCACTCACCAACGCCCTGCATAGCAAGGCTCGTTGCCGCTGTCCTCCGGAAAGGGTACCAAACCTTTTACCAGCAAGGTGAGAAATCCCTGCAAATTCAAGCCAATGGTTAACTTTCTCCAAATCACTTTTCGAATATTTTCCGAAAATTCCACGTTGACCAAACAATCCGCTAAGGACAACCTCTTTAACCAGAATTGGAAACCGTGTGTCGTGTTGATTAATTTGGGGTAAATACCCAATAGGCTTCCCCGGTTTAATAACAATTTCACCATCAATGGGTTGTAGTAATCCCACAATGGCCTTCAACAGGGTTGTTTTTCCACCACCGTTGGGGCCAATAATACCGATGAAATCGTGTCTGAAAACCTCGAGGTTTACTTTTTCGAGGATTGGTTTTTCGCCGTAACCGACGGTTAGGTTTCGTATGAAAAGAATGGGTTGTTGCATTTTACTTTTTTTGTGATGCCGCAAGGGCCCTTTCGAGAATATCAGTTAACGCAAACATATTGGGCAACCAATTATAATCCAATGGTTTAATCTGGATTATTTCAGCATTGGTTTCCTGAGCAATTACACGTGCCCTTTCGTACGGAAATTCGTTTTGTATTAATACGACGCGAATATTTTCCTGTTTTATCCTTTCGACAATTTCTTTCATTTTTGAAGGGCTGGGTTCTTTGCCATCTACTTCAATTACAATCTGTTCCAGGTTGTAATTGTGAGCAAACCATGTCAAAGCAGGATGAAAAAGAAGAAACTTCCGGTTCTCGAAGTTTTTGAGCTTTTCGGACGTGTATTTGTCCAATGAATCAATGTCGGCGATTAATTTTTGCTCTCTTTGGCGTATGAAATCAGCCTTTTCGGGTAAGATTTGGCGTAATTCGCGGGCAATGGTTTCTACCATTTCTTTCACCATCGGGGGGTTCATCCAAATGTGGGGATCGACACCATGATGGTGATGTTCGTTGCCATCATCATGATTGTGTGTGCAGGGTGATGCTTGAACGTGCGATAAATCAAAATTTTCAGACAGATCTACAATCTTCATCTTGGGATTCGAACTTTCCATTTTTTTCATCCAGGAATACTCAAAATCGATGTGTCCGATTCTGAAATAGATGTCTGTTTTTGATATTTTCCGCATTTGTTCCGGAGTTGGTTCATAGGTGGAATGTCCTGCACCAGCCACAACCATAACATTGGTTTCCACCAGCCCGTCGGCAAGTTGATCAACCCAATATTGCTGGGGCAATAGGCTAACGCTTATTATGGGCTTGTTTTTTTTGTAACTATTGCTGCTACAGGAAGCAATAGCCATGGTGATAAGAACCCAGAGAAAAATTTTATTCATTGTGTTCGATTTTTATGCGAAGTTAATACATATTCAGGCCTTACCAAACAACCCAAGGCTCTAATTGTTTTTTGAACTCAATACAAAGTGCAGAACCTGGGCATAAACATAAAATATTTTTTTCATTCCACGGGTACGCATTCAAAAATGATTTTATCTTTGTATATCATCCTCAAAAAACATAGCCATGATATCAAAAGAATTGTTCGGTACGCTGATGCCGGTGATATTTGGACTTCCGGTTGGAATTCTTGTTGTCCGGTATTTTTTCAAGGGATCAATTACATATTATATTGGTTTGCTTTGGATTATAACTATTTTAATTGTAGCAACCCTAACAGGATTGCGATACACCTATCCAAGCATATTCAAGGCCTATATGACCATTCCTTTAGGCATTGGTTTTGCTTTTTTTTGTCTCTATTTGGTGAGTCAAAAAGTGCGAAAACCGCTCGACAATATTATTTCGGTACTTGAGAGTGTGTCGAAAGGTAATTTGAAGGTAACAGTGGATACATCCTTAGAGTCGAGGAATGACGAGCTGGCACACCTTACTAAAGGCCTGAGGCTTCTGATAGCCAAATTGGGGGAAATTGTTGAGCATATTTCCGAAATCTCGGAAAAAATTGTTGAGTCGGGCATTCAACTCGACACGAATTCTGTTTCGCTTGCCCGCGCAGGTGAATCGTTGGCAGCAACTTCGCAGGAAGTTTCCGGCTCCATTGAAGAAATGAATGCAAACATTAAACAGACAAGCCAGAATGCACAGCAAACCGATAAAATTTCGCAGGTCGCCACTTCGGGAATCCGATCCGTTTCCAAGGCGTCAACGGAAAGCATGGAGTCGGTGCGCGAGATAGTAGGAAAAATTGGGATAATAAACGAAATTGCCCGACAAACAAGCATCTTAGCTCTTAATGCTGCCATTGAAGCGGCCAGGGCAGGAGAACAGGGTAAAGGGTTTGCCGTGGTGGCGGCTGAAGTTCGAAAATTGGCGGATAGGAGTCAAAAAGCGGCAGCCGAAATTGATTTGCTTTCAAAAAACACCCTGACCATTACTGAAAGTTCTGTCACCCAATTGATGGAATTAATCCCCGAGATAGAAAAAACAACTTCGCTGGTACAAGAAATTGCAGCAGCTGCAAGAGAATTGGAAACTGGTTCAGATCAAGTTCTAAAGGCAATTACGCTGCTTAACCAGGTGTCGCAACAAAATGCCGGTGCCGGTAGTGGGCTTAACAGAACGTCATTGGAACTGAACCAGAATTCGAATGATTTGCAAGAAGCCATTGGATATTTTAATGTTGGCAAAATAAGCAGGGGACAAAAATTTACAGCTAACCCAACGAAAAACACAGGGAATTTCAGCAAACCAAAACCGAAAGAAAATACCCTCGTGAATCAAAAAATGAAGCTGAATAAACCAAGCCCAACTACACCCGCTAAAAGAACGTCGCCAAAACATGCGCAAAAAATCACAGGCTTTGATTTGAATATGCTGGATAAATTGGACGACTCGGATTTTGTTAAGTTTTGATAACTAAAACCGGGAGAGCCTTATTTTGCTCAAATGGGATAGAATTTCATGATTTTTTAGTATCGTAGTTTGCCAGTATTCGAAAATTTATGCGTAAACTTGTTCCGTAAAATCACCTAAAAACAGCATACGATTATGAGTAACGATTTTCAGACCATTCTGCCAGGCGAAGGCTTTGGTGAATTGCGTTTTGGCATGAGCCGTGCCGAAGTTAAAAAAGTGGTTGGCGCCCCAGACGAAATTGAAGAAATCCCCTTCTCTGACGAAGATGAAAATGACACTATAGAGACCTGGCATTACGACAAGCACGATTTCTCGCTTTCGTTTGAAAAATCAATGGATAACCGACTGGCCTCCATTGCAACCAGTTCTCCCGATGCCAAGCTGCATGGCGAGTTTCTGGTTGACAAGACCAAAGATGAGGTTCTGGCAGCATTGAAAAAAATGGATATCGGCGAATTTGAAGAGGAACTCATCGAGGAAGATGCAGATACTACGGTAACCTTAATCAGTCTCTATGATGCCGGAGTTAACCTTTGGTTCGAGAACGATTATCTGACCGAAATCCAGTGGGGAATTTTTGAAGATGAATCTGACGACGAAGAATAGAGTAGTTGGTTAAAAATAAGAGAAAAGGGGCTGTCTAAAAAGACTAGACAGTCCTTTTTTTTTGTTAAAAAAATTG